>DATCZB010000025.1:0-8923 GCA_036526155.1 Gammaproteobacteria bacterium | reverse complement strand
TTCGGCGGCGCGATCCAGATGGCCGGTGCCGTCAAAGGCCGCAAGGCCACGCGGCATGCAACGTCGGACTGGATGAAGCTCGAGCAGGAGCGCGGCATCTCGGTGACATCGTCCGTCATGCAGTTTCCGTATCGGGACAAGATCGTGAATCTGCTCGATACGCCAGGCCACGAGGACTTTTCCGAGGATACCTACCGCACTCTGACCGCAGTCGACAGCGCGCTGATGGTCATTGATGCGGCGCGCGGCGTCGAGGCCAGAACCATCAAGCTGATGGAAGTCTGCCGGCTCAGGACAACGCCGATCATGAGCTTCATCAACAAGCTCGATCGCGACGGCCGGGAGCCGCTCGACCTGCTCGATGAAATCGAAACCGTGCTCGGTATTCAGTGCGCTCCCGTGACCTGGCCGATCGGCATGGGCAGGGCCTTCCGCGGCGTGTTTCATATCTACGAAGATCGCCACTACCTGTATCACGACAAGGATGGCAGCCAGCTTTCCGCGGTCGACGTAATCGAGGGGCTGGACTCGGCCGCTGCGCGCGAGCGACTCGGCGACGAGGTCGACGAGCTGGCCGAAGCGATCGAGCTGATTCGCGGGGCTTCGGCAGATTTCGACGTCGACGAATACCTGGCCGGGCGTCAGACGCCGGTGTTTTTCGGCGCCGCCATCCATAACTTCGGTGTCGAGCAGCTGCTCGATGCGTTCGTCGAGTATGCGCCCGGGCCGCAGCCGCGAGAGACGGTGCAACGCACGGTCGAACCGGACGAAGATAAGCTCACCGGGTTCGTCTTCAAGATCCAGGCCAATATGGATCCCGCCCACCGTGATCGAATCGCATTCATGCGCGTGTGCTCGGGCTGCTACGAGTCGGGGATGAAGCTTTATCAGACGAGGTTGGGGCGCGAGGTCCGTGTTGGTCAGGCGATCACCTTCATGGCGTCGGAGCGCCAGCAGGCCGTGACGGCACGGGCCGGCGACATCATCGGGCTGCACAATCACGGCACGATCAATATCGGGGACAGCTTCAGCGAAGGCGAAGACCTGGCGTTCACAGGCATTCCCAACTTTGCACCGGAGCTTTTCCGGCGTGCCGTGCTGCGCGATCCGCTGAAGCTCAAGGCGTTGCAGAAAGGTCTCGCCCAGCTCTGCGAGGAAGGCGCCACTCAGCTGTTTCGTCCGCTGAAGCGCAACGACCTGATTATCGGCGCCATTGGCCAGCTGCAGTTCGATGTCGCAAGCTTCAGGCTCAAGAGCGAATATGGCGTGGAGTGTCAGTTCGAGGCCGTCGACATCGCGACCGCGCGCTGGGTAAAGGCCGAGGACCCCAAGCGTCTCGAGGAATTCAAGTCCCGGTTGAGCTCGAGTCTCGCGGTAGACCATGCCGGCGAGCTCGTGCTGCTCGCATCAAGCGGCGTGAGTTTGCGTTTGACCGAGGAGCGCTGGCCCGATATCGAGCTCAGGTCGACGCGGGAGCATAGCCTGACCTGAACGATCGGACGAGATCACGCAGCCTGGATGACGCGCTGCCGCCCGGATCCGGCTCGTAACGGGCGGCGAGATAAGTTGCCGTGATGGAGCGGATCGACTCGGCATCGTCCGGCAGGCGCTCGGCCGCGCGCCGGGCGTAAGCGGTCGGCGATTCGCCGGGCTGCATCGGCTCGACCTCGAGCTTGCCGAGCTTGCGCATGAAGCTCGCGAAGCTGCGGGCGGCCGGATCGGGCACGATCGTCTCGCGGACCTTGAGCCCGAGGTAGATAGTCAGCGCCACCATCAGCACAGCGGTCGAGATGACCGTCAGCGCCAGGAGTTCGCGCCAGTCCGGGCGCTCGAATCCCAGGCGCTCGAGCAGCAGCCGTTGCAGCCGGGGGCCGTAGCCGACGATCCGGTCGTCCCAGAAGGTGTTGACGACATCCCAGGCCAGCGCAGCCTGGCGCAGCCACGGGAGCCGCCCCAAACGGGTCGCGACGGTTGCCGGTCTCGCGATCGACGAGCGCGAGGAGCCGAGCGCGATGCGCTCCGGCGCAACGGCAGAGACGGGATCGACGCGCAGCCATCCGTCCTCGGGCGTCCAGACCTCTGTCCAGGCATGCGCGTCCGACTGGCGAATGACGTAGTAATCGCCGATCGAGTTGAGCTCCCCGCCCTGATAGCCCGTGACGACGCGCGCCGGCAGACCGGCCATGCGCATCATGATGGCAAATGCCGAAGCGTAATGTTCGCAGAACCCTTCCTTGGTCTCGAAGATGAAGTCGTCTGCCGTGTGAACGCCGAGTGGTGGCGGCGTCAGCGTGTAGAAGAAATCGGACTGACGGAATACGCCCAGCGCGCGTTCGACGAGGGTTCTGACATCAGGGTCGTCCTCGACTATCCTCTCGACGAGTTCCCGCGTCCTCGGATTGCTGCTCGAGGGCAGGCGAGTGAAGAGCTCGATTTCGCTGTCGGTCAGCGTCTCGGCCGCACGGTAGCGGGAATGGCTCGTGACCGTGTAAGTCAGGCGGCCCTGGTTGGCACCGGGCGGGAACACATTGAGCTGATACTCACTGTTCATTCGAATCGACTGGCGCCGGTCTCCGGTCGTCCAGGTTTGCGGCATGTCGATGGCAAAGACCCAGTTGCGGCCCTCGGTCTCGAGCATGACGCGATACTCGCTGGTCTGGCCGAGGTATTCGATCGTGTCCGAGACGGTCCCGCGCGACCCGCGCAGCCGAGTCCAGGTCCGTCCGTCGAACAGAGGCAGCACGGGCCCGCGCCAGTAGAGCTCCGATGCGGCGGGGGTCTGCCCCATGAACTCGACGCGGAAAGCAATCTCGTCGGACAGGCCGAGATCGGTGATATCGCCCGGGCTCATCTCGCCCGACAAGCCGGTCGAGCCGCTGCCCGGTGCGCCCGGAATCGCCCAGAGCGGGCCCGGCAGCCGAGGAAACAGCAGGAACAGCACGATCATCAGCGGCAGCGACTGCACGAGCATGCGTCCGGCAAGCCTGGCCGTCGGCACGTTCGGCAGCAGGGATCCGTGCCGCCCGACCTGGAGCAGGCCGAGGGTCGTGATCCAGACGAAAACGAACAGGTAGAGCCCCTTGAGCGGTCCGCCGCCTGCGAGCAGGCTGGCAAACACGAGAAAGTAGGCAATCACCGTCAGCAGCATATGGTCGCGCTGCGATCTGGCCTCGAGGAACTTCAGGGAGACCATGACGACGAGCAGCGCCGTGCCGGGGACGAGCCCGTTGATCGTGCGAAATTCGAAGAACACCGCGCCGAATGCGCCGAAGGTGACGAGCCACATGAGCTTGCGGCCTGGTAGTGGCAGCCTGGCAATCCGGGCGGCGAAGCGCCAGCCGATACAAAGCAGCAGCAGCGCCGGGGCCCAGATCGGCAGCGTCGTCCAGTGCGGAAGGCTGGCGCCGATGCAGATGCCGGCCGTCCAGATCAGGCGCGACATGCCCGTGGTGTTGCGGGTCAGCGCGCTCATTCAGCCAGGCCGTGCAGAGCCAGCGCCTGAAGGCAGTCGTGCAGGTGCCGCTCGCCGGTGCCGAGCGGAATCTTCCGATCGGGCAGGACGAGGCCGAAACTCCGTCCTTCATGAGCCGCGTCCAGACACCAACGGGTCAGCTGCGATAATTTCGCGTCATCATCGAGCTCGGCGAGCTCGCGCCAATCGAAGAGACAGGCCGGGGCCGCAGAACCGGCGAATTCCTTGGTCATGAGCTGATCGCTGCGGGCATAGGCTTTCCAGGCGAGGCGCCGCGGCGGGTCGGCCGGAGAGGCGTCGCGCAAGCCGACGAAATCGTCCTCTTCCTGCTGCGGCGCCGAGCGCATTCCGCCCGCGTCGCTCGAGAACGCGTACGGCCTTCCCGGCGGCGCCGGTTCGGGATAGACGAGGCAGCGGGCGTCCATGTGAATCCACGACCAGGCGCGAAACAGATTGCCTGGATGGCGGGACGACACCGAGAAGCGCGTCAGATGAACCCAGCCGCGGGTCCTGGTCGGCAGGTTGACCTGCAGAGTGGTGGCCGCGCCGGATGCAAGATCGACGGGGCCGTCGCCGGACGCGCCGCAATCGATCGCAAGGTCCCATCGGGTTTCCGCCGCACCGTTCTGCAGCGCGATCCGGAAGCGGGCCTCTGCGCCGGCAAACACGGGATCCGCGCCGGCGAAGCTGATCGTGACGCCGAGCAGGTTATTGTGACAGTGCTGCATCAGGACCAGGCCCAGGCCACAAAGCAGGAAGGTCAGGCCGAAACCGAGACTCGCACCGTAATTCAGCGAGCCGAGGAGCATGGCGAACACGGTCAGCGCGAAGATGAGACCGTAACGGGTCGGCAGGATATAGACGCGTCGTCGCTGCAGCGCGACGGCGTGGGAGTCTTCGCCTTGCCTCCGCCTCGCCCAGTCGGCGGCAAGGCTTCGCAATCGTGCCGACTGCGCGCTGAGCATCGGATCAGGGCACGGGCACCGTCGCAAGAATCGAGCGACCGGGGTCGGCCGGCGCGTCCGTCGACGCGCGCTCGAGGCGATGGTCGACGACGGCGGCAAAAACGGCCTGGACATCTTCGGGATGGACTCCGTCGTGCCCCTGCATGAGCCCCCAGGCCTGCGCCGCTCTGACCAGGGCGATGCCTGCACGCGGCGAGAGACCGGTAAGATAGTCGCCGCTTTCTCGCGTGTGCCGGACCAGGTCCTGGACGTAGTCGAGCAGGGCTTCGGACACATGGATCTCCGGTACGCGCTCCTGCAGGCGGAGCAGGGCGTCCGTGGTCAGTGCGGACTCCATTCCCTCGATCAGCTTGCGGCGCTCGCCTTGCGCGAGCAGCAGCCGCTCCTGTGCGGGATCGGGATAACCGATCGCGATCTGCATCAGGAACCGGTCGAGCTGTGATTCCGGTAGCGGAAAGGTGCCGATCTGGTGCTGCGGATTCTGAGTCGCAATGACGAAGAACGGCGACGGCAGCGAGTAGGTCTCGCCATCAGCCGTTACCTGCCGCTCTTCCATGGCTTCGAGCAGCGCGCTCTGCGCCTTGGGCGTGGCGCGATTGATCTCGTCGCCGAGGACGACCTGCGAGAAGATCGGACCGCGGTGGAACTCGAAGTTGCCCCGGTCGCGCTGGTAGACCGAGACGCCGAGAATGTCGGCCGGCAGCAGGTCGCTAGTGAACTGGATACGCTGGTAGCTCAGGCCGAGCGCCTTCGCCAGCGCGTGTGCCAGCGTCGTCTTGCCGACCCCTGGCAGGTCCTCGATGAGCAGATGCCCGCGTGCCAGCATGCAGGCCAGCGACAGGCGCAACTGGTGCGTCTTGCCGACGATTACCGTTTCCAGCGTCTCAATGACGCGGTCGATCAGGTCGCGGTGCGCGGCATTTGCGACCGGGGCCGGGTTCAGTCTCGAGCTGGGCATGACCGCATGGTGGCCCAATTGGCGGCCGGGTTACAGTGCAAGCCTCGGTTACTGTGAACCAGTTGGCAAAAGGCTCAGGCGATCTCGCGCAGCTTTTCGATCTGTTGCTCGAGGCGTGAGCGGCGCTGGGTCAGCTCGTCGGCGCGGCCTCGTTCCCTGGCCACGACCTCCGGCGGCGCATTTCGCGTGAAGCGCTCGTTCGAGAGCTTGTTGTTCGTCTTTTCGAGATCCGTTACGAGTTTCGCGATTTGCTTGCCGAGTCGCTCGATTTCCTTGTCGGCATCGATGAGACCGGCCAGCGGGATCAGGATCCGCATGTCGCCGAGCAATTCCGTGGCCGCACCGGGTGCTTTCTCCCCGGGCTCGAGCCAGTCGATACTCTCGACCCGCGCCAGCCGCTCGATATAGAGGCCGTTCGTCGCGACCTGCTTTCGATCCTCTTCGGTGTAGCCCTCGAGCTTGACCGGCAGCGGCCGGCTCGGGCTCAGATTCATCTCGCCGCGAATCTTGCGCACACCGACTATGAAGCTCTTCAGCCACTCGACTTCCGCCAGAGCTTCGGCGTCGGCAGCGAAGTCGTCGGCGCGCGGATACGCCTCGAGCATGATCGTCTCGCTGCTCTGGCCGGTTTTCTCGCGCAACGCGAGCCACAACTCTTCGGTGACAAACGGGGCGATGGGATGCAGGAGCTTGAGGAGTGCGCCGAGGACTTCGGCCAGCGTCGCTTTGGCCCCCTGCTGCAGTGACGGAGCAACGTCGTCGCCGGTCAGGATCGGCTTGGTGAGCTCGAGATACCAGTCGCAAAATTCGTGCCAGGTGAATTCGTACAGCGACTGCGTCGCGAGGTCGAACCGATAGCTTTCGATCGCCGTTGTCGTATTGGCGATGCACTCGCTGAGCTTCGCCCTGATCCAGCGGTCGGCGACGCTGAGCTCGATGTCTCCATCGGGCGCTTCGCCCAGCTGGGCAAAGACATACTGCGACGCGTTCCAGAGCTTGTTGCAGAAGCGGTGGTAGCCGTCGATGCGTCCGAGGTCGAACCGCACGTCACGCGCAAGTGTCGCCAGCGACGCGAAGGTCATCCGGAGCGCGTCGGTCCCGTAGGCCGGAATGCCGTCAGGAAACTCGGCCCGCGTGACTTTCTCGATTGCAGGCTTCTGGTCGGGATTCATGAGCGCCTCGGTTCGCTTGGCGACGAGGCTTTCGAGATCGATGCCCTCGATGAGGTCCAGCGGGTCGAGCGTGTTGCCTTTCGACTTCGACATCTTCTGGCCTTCGTGGTCGCGCACGAGCCCGTGGATATAAACCTGGCGAAACGGAACCTCGCCCGTGAACTTGAGCCCCATCATGATCATCCGGGCGACCCAGAAGAAGATGATGTCGAAACCCGTGACCAGAACATTGGTCGGGTAGAAGCGCTCGAGCTCGCTGGTCTCTTCGGGCCAGCCGAGCGTCGAGAATGGCCACAGTGCCGACGAGAACCAGGTGTCGAGCACGTCCGGATCCTGCGCCAGGACGACGTCGGGCGGAATCGCGTGCTTCGAGCGCACTTCTTCCTCGTCGCGGCCGACGTAGATTTCGCCGCGATGGTCGTACCAGGCCGGAATACGATGCCCCCACCAGAGCTGGCGTGAGATGCACCAGTCCTGAATGTTGTGCATCCATTCGAAATAGGTCTTGGACCAGTTCTCGGGGACGAAGCGAACGTCGCCCGACTCGACGGCCGCGATCGCCGCCTTTGCCAGCGGCTTCGTGTCCACGTACCACTGGTCGGTGAGATAAGGCTCGACGATCGCGCCGCTTCGTTCGCACCGGGGAATCATCGCCGTGTGGTCTTCGATGCCTTCGAGCAGGCCGAGCGCATCGAGGTCCGCGACGACGCGACTGCGCGCTTCGAAGCGGTCCATTCCGCGATAGGTTTCCGGGACGTTCTCGTTAAGTGCCGCGTCGTCGTCGAAGATGTTGATCATGGGCAGCGAATGACGCTGACCGATCTCGTAGTCGTTGAAGTCGTGAGCCGGTGTGATCTTGACGCAGCCGGTGCCGAACTCCGGGTCGACGTGCTCGTCGGCGACAATCGGTATCAGCCGGCCGGCCAGCGGCAGACGGATCGTCTCGCCGATCAGGTGTGCATAGCGGCTATCGTCCGGGTGAACGGCGACGGCCGTGTCGCCGAGCATCGTCTCCGGCCGCGTCGTGGCGACGACGAGCGCCTCGTTGCGATCGGCGAGCGGGTAGCGAAAGTGCCAGAGCTTGGCCGACTCTTCGGCGCTCTCGACCTCGAGATCGGAAACCGCCGTGTGTAAGGTCGGGTCCCAGTTCACGAGCCGATGGCCGCGATAAATCAGGCCTTCGTCGTGGAGCCGCACGAAGACCTCGGTGACGACTCGCGACAGCTCCGGGTCCATGGTGAATCGCTCGCGACTCCAGTCTACGGAGTCGCCGAGGCGGCGCATCTGGCGCGCGATCGTGCCGCCGGACTGGTGCTTCCAGTCCCAAACCCGCTCGACAAATTTTTCCCGGCCGAGAGCGTGACGGTCTGTGTTTTCGGCCTCGAGCATGCGCTCGACGACGATTTGCGTGGCGATGCCTGCGTGATCCGTGCCCGGCTGCCACAGTGTGTCGTCCCCGCGCATGCGATGGAAGCGGATCAACGCATCCTTGATCGCGTGGCCGAAAGCGTGGCCCATGTGCAGCGTCCCGGTGACGTTGGGCGGCGGAATGACGATGCAGTATGGCGCCCCCGTTCCGGACGGCGCGAAGTAATTTGCCTGTTCCCACCGTTCATAGTGCCGCTGCTCGAACTCAGTGGGGCGGTAGTCGCTGCTCATGTGCGAATCAGTCGTCTTCGTGCGAATCAGTCGTCTTCGTCACCACCAAGGTGCTCGCGCAGCAGCTCATCGACCATTTCCGGCAGCTCGCGACGAAGCGAGCCCGAAATCTGCTCGAAGATCGAGGCTTCCATTTCCGCAAACGCCTTGCGCATGATCGTGTCGGTCAGGGTAAAGGTCCGCGATGCGATCTCGGTCTGCAGCTCCGCGATCAGCGCGTCGCGGTCGGCGCTGTCCGGCACGCCGGCAGCTTCGATCGCGGCGTCGATCGCCTCGGTCAAGACGGGAATCTGGAACTCTGGTATCGCAGCCATGGCGAGCTCAGACGTTGTGCGTCCTCAATTCATACCCACGTTCACGATAATAACGAAATCGATCGCGGCCGGCCGACTTGTTTTCTTCGTCCGTGTCGACCAGCTCGGCGACGCGCGCGAACTGACTAAAAAACTCCGGCACCTCTGGCGCGAGGTTGATCAGCAGATCCCAGCGCCCTTCGGGTGGTTCGTGGCCCGTGCCGATAGCGACGGGCTCACCCTCGTCCGCGGCCTCGGGCTCGGAGAGCAGCCGATGGGGCAGAAAGCTGCCTTGCGAAAAAGTCCACAGCAGCTCGTCGAGGCGACGGCCTTCGTCTTCGGTGTTGGTGTTGATCAGGACCTCGTGATCCTGGCTTACGGCCTTCTCCGCGAGCCGGCACGCC
>DATCZB010000024.1:0-4835 GCA_036526155.1 Gammaproteobacteria bacterium | reverse complement strand
CGCTCTGCTGCCAGACAAAGAGCAGGAGAAATACGCCGATTATTCTTATCACAGCACTGAGCCCCCCGGGATCGCCAATGTCCGACTTGGGTCGTAGAGGTGAATTTACCACTTCTGCCGGGCCCTGCGAACGTCCGGCTGCTTTCTGCACATTCCGGACATTGAACGGCAGGTTTTGGGAGGCGGTTCCAGCCTCGACGGTGCTATCGGCTTTGCAGTTTCCGCACGATCTCGTCCTCATCCGGGAATCTGCCTGTTTCGTGCTTGGAGAAGATCAGCTCGCCGTCGGCGACGACGTCGAATATGCCTCGCTCGCCTTCGATGAGCTGAGCCTCCAGGCCCAGTTCGGCCTTGAGTGTGGCTGCCAGACTGGCAGCGCGGGGAAGATACGTTCAAAGCACGCAGTATTTAATCGAGACTTGCATAGCTGTTGGACCTCAGTTGCGCTGGCGTCAGTAGCCTACGGCGGCGCCATCCTTGCGTGGATCGGAACCACCGAAGTAGGTGAGTGGGTTGTCGGTGCGCCAGATGGCCTGGTAGCCGCCCATGGCTGACATCGTTCCGCTGTCGATATGCCCCATATCGACCAGCTGAGCTTTGACAGCGTCGCTGATCCCGCGCTCGAAAGACAACATGCCGGGCGGTGAGCCCGGATCGCCGGTCGGTTCCGGGCTGCCGACGTGCTCGACGCGCGGCTGGTCGCCCGCCTGCTGCGGCGACATGCCGAAATCGAGCATGTTCATCAACACCTGGCAATGACCCTGCGGCTGGAAATCTCCGCCCATGACGCCGAAAGACACGACCGGTTGCCCGTCTCGCGTGACAAAGCCCGGAATAATCGTATGGAACGGCCGTTTGTGAGGCTCGAGCCGATTTGGATGGTCGGGATCGAGTGAGAAACTGTGCCCGCGATTTTGCATGGCAAAACCGAGGCCATCAGGGCACAGGGTCGAGCCCCATCCGGCATAAATGCTCTGAATGAACGAGATCATATTGCCTTCGCTGTCGGCCGCGGTCAGGTAGGTGGTATCGGTGTCGAGATCGGCTTCGCCGGCATGCACCTCTCGGTTGGCGCGGCGCGGATCGATCAGTTTCACTCGCTCCGCTGCGTACTCCTTGGAGATCAGCCAATCGACGGGGATGTCGGCGAAATCCGGGTCCGCGTAATGTCGCGCCCGGTCCTCATAAGCCAGCTTCTTGGCCTCGGCAAAGAAATGGACGTGCTCGGCGGAGTTCGGCTCGAGCCCACCAATGTCGAAGTGCTCGAGCAGGTTCAGCATCTGCAGCACGGTGATGCCCTGGCCGTTGGGCGGTAGCTCCCAGACGTCGTAGCCGCGATAACTCGTCGAGACGGGCTCGACCCAGGTCGCGGTATGGTCGGCGAGATCCTGGAGCGACATGAGGCCGCCGAAGGCCTCCGATGTCGCTACGATCTGCTCCGCAATCTGGCCCGCGTAGAACGCTTCGGGGCCGCCCTCGGCAATGAGCCGGTAGGTCTGCGCCAGTCCGCGATTCTTGAACACGTCGCCGAACGAGGGGATGGATCCATCCGGGTGATAGACGGCGGCCAGGCTCGCCTCGTACTCCGGTTCGATATCGGTCCAGTCGAATGCTCTCGAGATGATCGGCGAGAGCGGAAACCCTTTCTCGGCATGCTCGATCCCGGCCTCGAGACACTGCGCGAGGCTCAGCCGCCCGAAGCGCTCGCTCAGCATGCCCCAGCCGCTGACGCATCCCGGAACGGTCCAGGCCAGCGGCGAGCGCCACGGGATCCGGGTCAGGCCGCGCTTCGCCGCCTGTTGAAGATTCCAGGCATACGGCGAGCGTCCGCTCGCGTTCAGGCCAAAGAGTTGTTGATCCTTTTCCGACCAGAGGATCGCAAACAGGTCGCCGCCAACGCCATTCATATGCGGCTCGGTCAGCCCGAGCATCGCGTTGGTGCAGATGGCGGCGTCGACGCAATTGCCGCCGGCCTTGAGGATATCGACCCCGGCCATCGCAGCCAGCGGCTGGCTTGCGCAAACGATCCCGTTCTGGCAGACGACAGTCGAGCGATCGCGGTTGCGCGCCGTGAGCTTGTCGAAGTCGATGAACGGTCCCGTCATCGCCGCCTCAGCTGCCGCTCATGCCCCAGCGCTCGACAGTGCGACGTTCGACCTGCTTGAAGATCACGTTCTCGACGATGAGTCCGAACAGAATGACCGTCAGCAAGCCGGCGAAGACGTCGGCGATCAGAAGCTGATTCTTGCGCTCGAACACGAACCAGCCGAGACCGCCCGAGCCGCCCTGAGCGCCGAACACGAGCTCGGCTGCGATCAATGTGCGCCAGGCGAAAGCCCAGCCGACTTTGAGCCCTGTCAGGATGCTCGGGAACGCGCCCGGTATCAGGATTCGCCAGATGTAGGCTGAATGTGAGAGGCCGTAGTTTTGTCCGACCATTTTCAGCGTCGCGCTTACGCTCTTGAATCCGGAAAACGTGTTCAAGGCAACGGCCCAGAGCACGGCGTGGATAAGAACGAATATGATTGCGCCTTCGCCGAGACCGAACCAGAGCAACGCCAGTGGCAACAGCGCGATCGACGGCAGCGGATTGAACATCGCCGTCAGCGTCTCGAGCAGGTCTGCGCCGATGCGTGTTGCGCTCGCAAGCGCGGTCAGCACGCCGGCGAGCGCCAGCCCCGCGAGATAACCGATGAGCAGAATCGGAATCGTGTAGCCCGCGGCCACCGGCAGCTCGCCCGAGGCAAAAGCGCTGAGCAGGGCCGACATCGTGTCGAAAAATGTCGGCAGCACGAGTTCGTTGTTGACGCGCCGGCCGTAGATCTCCCAGATCGCCGCCAGCACCACGAGGACGACGGTCTTGCGCAGCCAGCCTTTCGAATAGATGGACCGCAAGGCAGAGCGGGGCCGCTCGACGACATCGATCCGGGTCTGATCGACCTCGTAGTACTGATCCTCGCGTCTCATCTCTTCAGGCACTCTCTACGGCTCCGGAAGATTCGCCGCCGAACAGCAACTCATGGATGCGCTCGGAGAGCAGGCGCCCGCTTGCATCGGGCTCATCGACGCCGCGGCAATCCATTTCGGCCTTGGCCTGACCGGGATGAGGGGTCAGCAACAGGATCCGTGTGCCGATGCGAATGGCTTCGGGGATCGAGTGTGTGACGAAGACGACCGAGAACTTCGTCTCGTCGCAAAGCCGGAGCAGTTCCTGCTGCATCCGGTCGCGCGTCAGCGCATCGAGCGCCGCGAATGGCTCATCCATCAGCAGCACGTCGGGCTCGGCCGCCATCGCGCGCGCGATGGCGACGCGTTGCTTCATGCCGCCCGACAGCATGTGCGGATAGCTGTCCGTGAACTTCGTCAGGCCGACCTTCTCGATAAACTGCCGCGCACGGTCGTCGGCATCCTGTCGCCTCATCGACCTGCCGGCGGTCAGCGCAAAAGCGATGTTCTCGATGACGGTTTTCCAGGGCAGCAGCTGGTCGAATTCCTGGAATACGAAAGCGCGATCGGGCCCCGGCGCCGTCACGGGCGCGCCGTTGAGCAAGAGCTCTCCCTCGGTTGGCTCCATAAAGCCGCCGACGGCTTTCAGCAGCGTCGACTTGCCGCAGCCCGAAGGTCCGAGCAAAACGAAACGGTCGCCATCGAGGACGTCGAAGCTGACGCGATAGGTCGCCGTCGTGATGGTCGTTTCGCTGCGGTATTGCAGGGTCACGCCCCGAACCGAAACCAGCGGCCTGGCGTTAGCGGCGGGTACGGCTTGGGGCTGCTCGAGCATGGGCTACAGTCAGCTGCCGGGCGCTTCGTGGATCTCGGCAAAGAACAGATCGTGCCAGGATGCCGGCAGGTTCTCGATCGACCCGATCGAGTGCATGAACTCCGCGTAGCGCGTGACGTTCGACGGTGTCGTCGTGAACACGATCTCGGGATCCGCCAGGAGCTCTGCAATCTCCTCGCGCGTCAGGCCGGCGTCGCCGCGGGCGGCGACCAGAATGTCGGCGGCTGCCAGCCGGTCCGCTTCGATCATCTGCATCGCTTCCTCGAGCGCGGCGAGGACGGCCGCGTACGCATCGGGGTTCGCCTCGCGATACGCGCTCGTTGTCGACATCATCGTGAACGTCGTCGTCCCGCCCGTCACGCCGTAGGAATTCATGATCGTGCGAACGCCGGGATCCTGTCGTTCCCGCTGGTGGAATGGCGGTGAAGTGAAGTGCGCCGTGATGTCGCTCGTCTCGGTCAGCATGGCGATGACGCCGTCGGGATGGGTCATCGACACCGTATAGGGATCGAAGTGGGTCGCGTTGTCGGCGCCGTAACGCTCGGCCGCATACATTTGCATGATGATTGCCGGGATCGAGACCTTGATCGCGGTCACGGCGATCTTGTCGCCGTCGGCAATGTCGTCGATGGTTTGCAGTCGCGGCGAACGCGAGTTCAGATACATCGGCAACGCCGAGAGCGCCGCGACGCCGCGCACGTCGAGCGAGTTGCGCGTGCGGTCCCAGAGCGTAATGAACCCGGGTGGTCCGGCAATGATGAAGTCCACGGAGCCCGAGATCAGCGCGTCGTTCATGACCGAGGGCCCGCCGAGGTCGAGCCACTCGACCTCGAGACTTTCGAGGCCTGCGGCGGCGGCGTGCTTTTCGATCAGCCCATGCTCGCGCATCGTCAGCAGGGGCAGAAAGCCGACGCCGCCGGCCCCGGTCGGGATTCTGACGACGTCGCGGCCGCCCTGACCGCCGCAGCTGGCGACCAATGCGCTCAGGGCAAGCAGGATCCCGAGCCGGGCGGGGCTCATGCGCCGCCCCCGGCTTCGCCGGCGGCGGCATCGG
>DATCZB010000023.1:0-11950 GCA_036526155.1 Gammaproteobacteria bacterium | reverse complement strand
CACGAACGACGCGCAGACGCCCGGGGCGTTCGGTCAGCAGCATGTCGCCGTCGGGCAGAAACGCGAGACTCCACGGCGACTCGAGGTCGTTCGTCAGGATGCTGACGCGAACGGGGCCGCCCTCGGTCTCGAGCTCCCATGGCCCGCCCATCAGCGGCTCCGGTGCAGGGCGCCGAGGCTGCGCCCCGGCTGGCGCCGCGAGGCTCAGAGCCAGCATCGCAAGGGCGGTGCTATGAATTAAGGTGGGCAGGGACTTCATGGGGAGGGCTCCTCGTAATTTCGTCCGATACTAGCGCCGTCGTAGTTCGGCGTCGAGATCCCTTCCTTGCCTGCCGTGGCGCAGTAATCGCATCATACGGATCGAATCTTTCCCGCCGAATGGAGATCTCATGCGGTACGAACACATTCTCGAGGCCGTAGGGCGGACGCCCGTCGTCAGGATCAACCGGCTTGCGCCGGCCGGTCGGAATGTCTTCGTCAAGATCGAGGCTTTCAACCCCATGGGGTCGGTCAAGGACCGGCTCGCTCTCGGCGTCATCGAGGATGCCGAGAAGTCCGGCGCGCTTGAGCCCGGCCAGACCGTCATCGAGGCCACCAGCGGCAACACCGGAATCGGGCTCGCGATGGTGTGCGCGCAGAAAGGTTATCCGCTCGTCGTGACGATGGCGGAGAACTTCAGCGTCGAGCGGCGCAGGCTCATGCGCTTCCTCGGTGCCAGGGTCGTGCTGACGCCGGCATCGGAGAAGGGCAGCGGCATGCTGGCCAAGGCTGTCGAGCTGGCCGAAGCGCATGGCTGGTTTCTCTGCCGCCAGTTCGAGAACGAGGCCAATGCCGACGTTCACTCGGCAACCACGGCCGTCGAGATTCTCGACGACTTCGCCGACGACGGGCTCGATTTTTTCGTGACGGGTTTCGGCACCGGCGGCACACTCAAGGGTGTCTCACGCGTTCTCCGGGACAAGAGCCCGGCCACCAGGATCGTCGTCTGCGAGCCGGATAACTCGGCGATGCTGACGAGCGGTATTGCGCAGGCGCGCGACGATTCGGGCTCGCCGGCTTCGAGCCATCCGAGTTTCCGGCCGCACCTGATGCAGGGCTGGTCGCCGGACTTCATCCCCAAGCTGACCGAGGACGCCGTCAACGAGGGTCTGTTCGATCAGATCGTGCCGGTCGCAGGCGCCGATGCGCTCCGCCTGTCGCGTGAGCTGGCGCAGAAGGAGGGGATATTCGTCGGCATCTCCGGCGGTGCCACGTTTGCGGCCGCGCTCGATGTTGCCGCAGCGGCGCCAGAGGGCGCGAATATTCTCTGCATGCTGCCCGATACCGGGGAGCGCTACCTGTCCACGCCGCTGTTCGCGGACGTTCCGAGCGAAATGACGCCCGAGGAGATCGATATATCCCGTTCGACACCGCGGTTTCGGTTCGACGCGCCGCCGCCCACGACCGCTGCCGACGACAAGAAAGAGCCGCCACCGCCGCCTGCGGTCACCCCGGCGGCCGCCGATTTTCTGCACGAGGTTACGCATGACGCTGACAACCCGGTGCTGATGTTCGCGCTCGAATGGTGCGAGTTCTGCTGGTCGGTGCGGCGCATGTTTGCAGCTTACGGGATCCCGTATAAGACCGTGGATCTCGACTCGGTCGCCTACCAGGAGAACAACTGGGGCGGACAGATTCGCGCCGCGCTCACGGCGCAGACGGGCGTGCCGACGATTCCGCAGATATTTGTCGGTGGCGAGTTCGTCGGGGGCGCCACCGACGCTTTCGACCAATGGCGCGACGGCACGCTGCAGCAGTTGC
Source organism: Gammaproteobacteria bacterium (assembly GCA_036526155.1). Classification (GTDB taxonomy): domain Bacteria; phylum Pseudomonadota; class Gammaproteobacteria; order Steroidobacterales; family Rariloculaceae; genus DATCZB01. Next base: position 10,150 of record DATCZB010000023.1, on the reverse strand, counting down.
TCGAAAAGGCGGGTGTCGGGTTCGCGGCCGAACAGACAGCAGATCCATACTCTTTCCTGCCGACCTGGTTGCACCCGCGGTAAGCTGCAGGTTGTGAATTTGACGCGCGGGCGCAAGAATAGACGGTTATGACTTGGAGAGAACACGAATACGACTCGATCCCGGGGACTTACGTCTTCAATGGCGAAACGTCGCACGCTTCCTACCCGCTGAACAAGCTCCTGTTCTCATTCAATGAAGAGGCGAACAGGCAGGAGTTCGCGGCGGATCCCGCGGCTTATGCCGACAAGTTCGGGCTCAACGAAGAGCAAAAGACGGCGCTGTTGAATGACGACTTTCTCGGCATGATCCGCCTCGGCGCGAACATCTATTACCTCGCAAAGCTCGCCGTGCCGCGTGGCTTCTCAGTGCAGGATGCAGGCGCTGCGTTCCAGGGCATCACGACCAAGGAGTTTCAGGCCAAGCTCGACGCCAGGGCCGAAGGACTCATCGACAGACTCAAGGAAGAAGGTTACTGGAATGGCTAGAATCGTCGGCGGCGTGACCACCTCGCACATCCCGGCCATCGGTAATGCGATGACCAACAAGCTCGAGGAGACGCCTTACTGGAAGCGCTTCTTCGACGGTTACGAGCCGGTCAAGGAGTGGTTGGCCGATGTCGATCCCGACATCGCGATCGTCGTCTACAACGACCATGGGCTCAATTTCTTTCTGAATCAGATACCGACGTTCTCGCTCGGATGTGCCGACCATTACGAGAACTCGGACGAAGGCTGGGGGCTGAAGACGCTCGCGAGCTTCGACGGCGATGCCCAGTTCTCGTGGCACATGGCGGAGTCACTGATCGACCAGGAATTCGACATCGCCACCTGTCAGGAGATGCTCGTCGACCACGGGTTCATCATCCCGATGGCGCTCATGTGGCGGCATCTGCCGAAGTGGCCGGTCAAGGGTATTCCGCTGGCCGTCAACACGGTGCAGCATCCGATTCCGAGCGCCAAGCGCTGTCTCGATCTCGGCAAGGCGCTGCGCGTCGCGATCGAGTCCTACCCCGAGGATCTCAAGGTCGTCATCTTCGGCACCGGCGGGATGTCGCATCAGCTGCAGGGCGAGCGGGCCGGCATGATCAACGTCGATTACGACCTGCAATGCATGGAGAGCGTCATCAACGACCCCGCGTGGCTGGCGTCGCAGAGCACGACCGAGATCATCGAGCAGGCCGGCACCGAAGGCGTCGAGGTCATTCACTGGCTCGTCATGCGTGGTGCGCTGCATCCGAACGTCGACGTCATCCACAAGCACTATCACGTGCCGGTTTCCAACACCGGGGCCGGCGTGCTCGTGCTCGAGAACGCGCACGGCTGACCCAAAGAGGTTGAGGCAGGTGCGTTTCCGGCGGCTCAGACCTCGACTTGACTGGCCCCGCGTTGCGGCGCTCTGCGCCGTGCTGCTGCTGGCGCAGGCGACGGCAATCTCGCATCTGGGCCTCGACGAGGCGCACGCGGCCGACGGCGCATGCGCGTTTTGTATCGGCGCCAGCGTCCTCGCCGCCGGCAACGTGCCGGTCGCGCACTTCCTGAACCTGTCGACAGAATCTGAACCAGCCATCGAGTTTGTCGGCTTTGCTGCCGGCGTGCTCTGGCTCGATCATCGCTACGCCCGAGGGCCGCCACAAGCTTCCTGATTCGTTCCGTCCCGCGAGAACTTCGCGGTGCTTGTGGAACCGAGTTTCGGGGAGCAATCCATGAACAGGTTTTGTGGCCGGCATCGGCCTCTCTTGCTAATCACGGCTTCTTTGGTTCTGGCGTCGTCGGCGCTGGCCCAGCACATCGACGAGGAGATCATCGTCACGGCAACGCCCGGCAATTTGTCGGCCGCCGAGATCGCGCAGGCCGTCACCGTCGTCGCCGGCGATGAGCTGGTTCGCGTGCGCGCCGCCAACATCGGCGAGACCCTGGAGAGTCAGCTCGGTATGAGCGCGTCCTACTTTGGCACCGGCGCGTCGCGCCCGATCATCCGCGGTCTCGCCGGCGCGCGAGTCAGGACCATGGAAGACGGGATCGAGGCGCTCGACGTGTCGACCGTCAGCGTCGATCATGCCGTCGGCATCGATCCGCTGGCCGCGTTGCAGGTAGAGATTTTTCGCGGGCCGACCACATTGCTCTACGGCAGCGGAGCCGTCGGCGGCGTCGTCAACACGGTGACCAACCGAATTCCCGACTTTGCTCCCGACGACGGCCTGGCCGGGGCGTTCGAGCTCAGGGGCGACACGGCTGCCGATGAGCGGGCGCTTGCCGTCACGCTCGATGGCGGCGGCAACTCGTTCGCCTGGCACTTCGACGGTTCGACGCGCGATACGGGCGATCTCGAGATCCCGGGATTCGCCGAGCTCCAACCCGGTCCCGGGGAAACGCCGGTGGCCGGCCGGCTCGAGAACAGCGACCTCGAGCTCACGAGCTTTTCGTTCGGCGGCAGCCTGCTCGGCGACGCCAGCGTGCTCGGTGTGGCGGTCAGCGGGTTCGAAACCGGGTACGGCATCCCCGGTCATGAGGATGAGGACGAGCTTGTCCGCATCGACCTCGACCAGAGCCGCGTCGATCTCAAGGGGCGCTGGTTCGACGTAGGGCAGGCACTCGATGCGATCAACCTGCGCGTCGGGGTCAACGACTACGAGCACGTCGAGCTCGAGGGCGACGAGGTCGGAACGCGGTTCGAGAACGATGCCTACGAGGCACGGCTCGAATTTCTGCATGCCTCGATCGGGCGCTGGTCGGGCGCCTTTGGTCTGCAGCTCAGCGAGCGCGATCTCGAGGCGATCGGTGAGGAGGCTTTCGTACCGCCGGTCGAGACGACAGCTTACGGCGCCTTCCTCGTCGAGCGCTTCGAGTCCGATGCCTGGAGCCTCGAGCTCGGCGTCCGCCACGAGTATCAGGAGCAGCGTCCGACCGGTGCGGCGGCGATCGACGACTCCGCGACGAGCCTGTCGGCTGCCGCCGTGCGCACGCTCGACAACGGCTACTCGCTGGCCATGAATCTGGCTTCCGCCGAGAGGCTGCCCACCGCCGAAGAGCTGTTCGCTGACGGGCCGCATCTGGCCACGCGCTCGGTCGAGCTCGGGTCGGCGAGTCTCGGCAACGAGACCTCGGAGCACGTCGATATCGGCTTGCGCAAGACCAACGGCGAGCTCAACTGGAGCGTCACTGCGTTCGTGACGGACTATGCCGACTTCATCTACCTCAGCGACACCGGCGCCGTCGATCCTGACGAGGACCTGCCGATCTTCCAGTGGTCACAGCGGGATGCCGAATTCGCCGGCGTCGAGGCCGAGGTGTTTGCGCCCGTCGCGCAACTCGGCGACGGCGAGCTCGATCTCAGGGTGTTTGCGGACTTCGTCCGTGCCGAGCTTGCCGGTGGTGAGAAGGTTCCGCGCATACCGCCGCTGCGTTACGGCGCGCGGCTCAGCTATCACGCGGAGCGCTTCAGTGCCGGAATCGAGGCGACGCGATACGACAGGCAGGACGATGTCGCGCCGTTCGAAACGCCGACCGGCGGCTATACGCTCGTGAGTGCCGACTTCGACTGGTCGCTCCGGACCGGAACCGACTTCGACGTCAGTCTCTTTCTGCGCGGCTCGAACCTGCTCGATGAGGATGCGCGGCGCCACAGCTCGGTCGTCAAGGATTTCGTGCCGCTGCCTGGCCGGAACTTTGCCTTTGGCGTGCGGGTGTCGCATCGCTAGCGATCGTGGGGCGATCCGGTTCGGTGACGGCGAGTCGCTCTTTCGTTGCCGCTGGAGCTGGGCTATAAAGGCCCGAAAGCAGGGGAATCTCATGTATAAATCAATCAGTTGGCCGGCTTCGGCCAGATTTGCGACGGCAGCGGTCGCGGTTTGCGGGCTGGCGGCGGCCGGTTGTTCGGAGAGCCCGGCACCGAACGCTCAGTCGGGCATGATGCCGGAGGCCGCCGCGCCGGCAGAGCCGGTTGCCGCTGTGTCCGGCGCCGATTTCACGACCTGGCGCAGCTACTCGGGCGGGCCGCATGCCTCGCAGTACACGGGTCTCGACCAGATCAATCGCTCGAATGTCGCCGAGCTCGAGGTGGCATGGTCATTCCCCGCGGGCAATCGCAGCTTCGTGTTCAACCCGATCGTCGTCGACGGCGTCATGTACGTGCTCGCACGGGACAACGAGATCGTCGCGCTCGACGCGGAAACCGGCGAGGAGCTCTGGGCCAACGCGCCCGAGCGCGGTGTCGCCGGCCGGGGCATTCATTACTGGGAGAGCGCCGACGGCTCGGACCGGCGGCTCGTTTTCCATGGCGGCGGCTTCATCAAGGCCATCGACGCCGATACCGGCGAGACGATCACGAGCTTCGGTGACAACGGCATGGTCGATTTGCGCGAGGCGCTCGACGGCGGCCGCGACATCGGTAATGTGCGGCCGCTGGGGACGAGCAACCCGGGCCGCGTCTTCGAGAATCTCATGATCGTGTCGCTGCCGGCCCAGGGCGCGGGTTATACATCGACACCCGGCAACGTCGGCGCCTGGGATGTCCTGACCGGCGAGCTGCAGTGGGTGTTTCACGCGATTCCGCATCCGGGCGAGTTCGGCTACGACTCGTGGCCCGAGGACGCTTACCTGACGGCCGGCGGCGTGCACAACTGGAGCGAGTTCACGGTCGACGCCGGGAACGGAATCGCGTTCATCCCGTTTGGCAGCCCGCGTTACGACTTCTTCGGTGGCGATCGGCCGGGCGACAATCTCTACGGCAACTCGCTCGTTGCGCTCGATGCGCGGACCGGCGAGCGGCTCTGGCATCAGCAGCTCATTCATCACGACCTCTGGGACTGGGACCTGCCGCAGGCGCCGAAGCTGCTCGAGCTGAACATCGACGGCGAGGCGGTCGAAGCCGTGGCGCAGGCAACCAAGCAGGGCTTCCTGTTCGTATTCGATCGGCAGACCGGTGAGCCGGTGTGGCCGATGGAGGAGCGGCCCGTCCCGCAGAGCGATCTGCCGGGCGAGTACTCCTCGCCGACGCAGCCGTTCCCTGTCGTGCTCGAGCCGTTTACGGTGCAGTCGTTTACCGAGGCCGACATCAACCCCTTCCTGCCCGAGGACGAGCAGGAGCTGTTGCGGCAGCGTCTCGCGACGTCGCGCAATCAAGGCGTGTTCACGCCACCGAGCTTCGAGGGCTCGATCTCCATGCCGGGTCACAACGGCGGCGCGAACTGGGGTGGTGGCGCCGTCGATCCGGTCAACGGCAAGTTCTATGTCGTATCCAAGAATCTGCCGGTGATGCTGCGCGCCGAGCTTGCCGATGGCGAGCCCTCAGTCGCCGGTGTCGCGGGAGGCGTGATCACGCCGGAGATGGCAGCCGCCGCCAGGGCCGAAGCCGAGGCCGCGGCGGCTGAAGGGCCGATCCGTATGAATGTGCCCTACGACTTCATGCGCTCGACGGCCAACGGCATGGGCGCGGCGGGCCCGCCGTGGTCGCACCTGACGGCCTACGACCTCAACACCGGTGAAATCGAGTGGCGGATTCCGAATGGCAGCACGCCGTTGCCCGGCGTGCCCGAGGATTCCGGGTCGCATATGCCGCGCGGCGCGCCTCTGGCCACGGCCGGCGGCTTGCTGTTCGTGGCGACGGCGCAGGACCGCATGTTGCGAGCCTATGACCGCGACACGGGCGAGGTGCTCTGGGCGTATCAATTGCCGAACGGCTCCGAGGGCATTCCGGCAAGCTTCGAGGTCGGCGGTCGGCAGTACCTGGCAGTCAACGTCACTGCCGGAAACGGACTTTTCCCGCCAACCGAGCTGGAGCAGCCCACGGGCGAAAGGGCCTACATGGTATTCGCGTTGCCGCAGGATTAGCTGCGGCAACCCCGAATCAGGGGGACTGGCGTATGCGATCGATAGCGCTTCTCGCGGTTGGAGCGATCACTGGTGCTGCCGGCGTTTATTCTTTCAGGCCGGCCGGGGTCCCTGTCGATGCCGCGTTTGACGAGCCGGCGACAGGCTCGACGACGGAGTCGCCGGCCGATGTCGGGGCCGGCGGAGCGGTCGGGGCGCGAATTGCCGTCCTGCAGCGAGCAGCCGAGGCTGGCGATGCCCTCGACCTCGAAGCCATGCTCGATGTCGCCGCCGTCGCGCCGCGTTCCCGCGCCCGTGACCTCGAGACCAGGGTATTGCTCGAGCGCCTCGCCGAGCTCGATCCTGACCGGGCTGTCGATTACGCCCAATCGTCATTCCTCGACACGCTGTTTCTGGTGCAGGCCTTCACGGCTCTCGCCAGCGTCGACCCCGATAACGCCATCGCGCGGCTGCGGTCGGTTCGGCCCGCGGCCAGGCAGCGCGGTGTGGCGCTCGGATTGCTCGATGTGCTCGGCGCCGACGCGAGCGCGGTGCAGCGGATCGCTGAGGGCCTGCCGGAGGACGATCGCTCGAGCTTCGAGCTCGATGCGCTGCTCGCTCGGGCCGAGATCGATCCGTTCGGTGTGCTGAGCGAGGTGCTGGCGGGCGGTCTGCCCGGAAAGCGGACTAATTTGCTGCCGCGCCTGGCTGAGCTTGCTGCGACGCAGGATCCGTCGCGCGCGGTCGCGCTCGGCGCAGAGATCAAAGACGTCAATCTGGCCTCGAGTTATGAATACGCCGTGTTCGGCGCCTGGGCCGAGAGTGATCCCGATGCGGTTTTTGCATGGCTCGAAACGGCCGAGCCACACGAGCTGGCGAGCGCCGCAGCAGCCTTCCGCATGCTGGCAGAGGCCGACGCCGATCGGTTGCTCGCGATGCTCGATTCATTGCCGCCCGCGGCGCGCACGGCGGCGCGGCGGGCCGCCGCCTCGGCGCTGGCGGAGCGCGACCCGGTTGCGGCGCTCGCGCTGTTCGAAGCCATGCCGATGGGTCAGGATCGTGAGACTTTGCTGCGGACGATCGCGCAGAGCTATGCCCGGCAGGATCCCGAAACCGCGCTCGCCTGGGCCAGGTCGCTCGTGCCGCCTTCGCCGAATGCGGTTCAGTCCGTGTTGCAGGGGATCGCCATGGTTGACGCCGATCGGGCGATCGACCTGTTCATCGAGGAGCTCGGCGCCGAGCGCGCGACGGAGTCAGCCGCGCCAAACGCGGCGGCCGTCTCGCTCGGATTCGCCATGCTGCTGACCAGTCTGGCGTCGGATGGGGCCGCGGTCGGTCGATTCACCGACAAGCTGCTCGAGCTCGATAACCCCCAGGCGCCTTCGATCCTGTCGATGACGCTGTCGAACTGGGCGGCCCGCGATGCCGAAGCCGCATTGAGCTGGACCTTGGGCAACGCCGGCCAGCTCGACTCTAATGCGCTGCGCAACATAGCGCGGAGCGTGGCCGAGGCCAGTCTCGACCTCGCCGTCAGCAGCCTCGACCAGCTGCCGTCTCAGCAGCAGGCGGCGTGGGTCGAGGGGCTTGGCGCCGAGATGGCGCAGGTGGACGTCGATCGGGCGAGAAGCTTTCTCGAGCAGTTTCGGGGCCGGCCCGGCTACGCTGCGGCGCTCGGTACCGTGGCCAGCGAGATGGCGCGCACCGATCCGGCAGGCGCGGCCCGGTTGATCACGGGCGCCGGCTCGCCCTTGGCTCTGGAACGCTCGGCGACCTCCGTTGCCAGGCGATGGGCGAGCCTGGACCCGGGTGCGGCAGCACGCTGGGCAATCGAGGACATCACCGATGCCGAGGTGCGCTCCACCGCGCTCAACCAGGTTGGGTCGGTCTGGGCGCAGCGTGATGCCGAAGCCGCCGAGCGCTGGCTGTTCAGTCTAAATAGCGGACCGAACCGGGACGCCGCGGCAGACGGCTACCTGGCGGCCGCCGCTCAGGTCGGGCGTTTCGAGCCGCGGCTGCTCGAGGTCTACAGCTCAGAACTGGCAGGCCAGAGAGGCGTGAGCCGCGCGGTCGTGACGATGGCTCGCGTAGCCCCGGATCGCGCGGATGAGGTCATGGATGCCTATCTGACCGATCCGGCCCTGCGTGCGCAGACGGAACAGCAAATTGCCCAGCAGCTGTCGGCGAGCTCCGGCGCAGTGTCGGGAACCTTGGTTGTTCCGCAATAGCGGGAGCCGATCATGCCGAGGTCAACCATTCTGCTCGCGCTTGGCGCCCTCGTTGGCGGCCTGATTGCGTTTGCGTATCTCGACAGCGCTGATCGTGCCGCCGCGCCGGATCCGGCTGGCCAGTCGTTGCTCGATACCATGCCGGATTCCGCCGCCGGCGAGCCGCGTATTTCGACCGTCAGCGTTGCCGGGACGCTGGCCGCCTATCTCGAGGCGGCAGCGGAGACGGATGTTTCGGACCTCGCCAGCCTGCTCGATGAGTTCGCCGCTTTACCCTGGTCTCCCGCGCGCGACGTCGAGATCGACGCCCTGCTGACGCGCTTGTCCGATCTCGAGCCCGCATACGCCGCCACCTTGTCCAGCGAGCTCAGGCTCGACGTGCCATTCGTCGCCGATGCCTACCTGAACTGGGCTCTGAGTGACCCGGGTGCGGCGATCGATGGGCTGAGCCAAATCGGGGACCGCACCGAGCGACTGGAGGTTGCGTTGGCGTTGCTCGACGTTCTCGGTGACGACAATGTCGGCCTCGGCCGCGTCGCTGCCGGCCTGCCGGCGCAGGAAGCATCGCTGCTCGCCGTCGAGGCGATTGTCGCGCGCGCCGGGTACGAGCCGTTCGCGGCGTTCCGTGCCGCGGTCGCGCTGAATCAGACGAACCTGCAGCAAACCGCGCTCAGCGAGATTGGCAGGGTCTGGGCGGCACAGGATCCGCGCGGTGCGATCGCACAAGCCGAACTGCTGCCCGAGGCGTTGAAGGGGTCGTTTCGCAGCGGTGTCTTCGGCGAGTGGGCCCGCCTCGACGGCGGCGACTTCGTCGCCTGGCTTGCGTCGCAGTCAGCGCCGCCGACAGAGGCGATTCTCGGCGTTGATCTGCTGGGCGGAGTTCATCTCGATGCACTGACAGGTATTGCCGAGGCGATGACCGGCGATGAGGGCCGGCAGGTCCGGGCGGCCGCCTACGCCGCGCTCGCCGAAATCGATCCGGATGCCGCCATGACGCGAGCGGCCGAGCTGCCACCCGGCGAAGAACGAGACCTCGTGCTGATGAACGTCGCCTCGACGGTTGCCCGCGGCGATCCCGACGCGGCCTTGCGCTGGGCGAGTCAAATCACGCCGCCGTCGCGCAATCTGATGAATCAGATCACCATCGCATTGATTCAGAATGACCCCGTGGGGGCCATCGGGCTGATGGAAAACCCGCCCCGGGGCGTCGACCCCGCGCTGGTCACGGCCGTCATCGCGTCGTCGATCGGCCAGGACCCCGAGAACGCCGAAGTGTTCGCCAACAGGCTGCTGGCCGGCGACAGCATCCAGGCGACGAATGCGCTGCGCAACATCGTCAGCGGCTGGATGCGTCAGGACCCGGAGCGCGCACTGGAATGGGTGCTTGCGAACGATGCGGCGCTCGATTCAGCGATCATCGGGCCGGCTGCCCAGGCGCTGGCCCGCGCCGACCCGGTAGCGGCGGCCGGCTATGTGTTGCGCATTCCGGATGCGTATCGTTCGGCCTGGGTTACGCAGGTCGCCGGTCCTTTTGGGCAGCGGGACCCGAACGGCGCGTTCGCCTGGGTCGCGCAGTTCCGGGGCCAGGACTTCTACGCCGGCGCGTTGCGGCAGGTCGTGTCGGCCGCGAGCGTCGCGCAGTGGGCTGCAGACGATCCCGGCGCGGCCCGCAACTTCGTGGTCGGACTCGACCGCGGCGAGACGCGGGATCAGGCGCTGACGGCCCTGATTCCCGTGCTTGCGGGTAACGATCGCGCGCAGGCCGAAGATCTGCTCGACCTCGTGACGAGCGCCAATACCCGGCGCTCGATCGAGGAGCGCATCGCCGCTTTTCAGTAAAGAGTCGCGGACGCACCGGGCATCGGCGTTGGCTCTCAGCGGCTTTCGACTCGATTGGTCCTGATTCATCTTCCCCCGGAGAAATCGCTTCGTGCCGGTCGCAAGGCTTGTGAAGGATCGGGTACGGATGCACCAAAAGAGCAAAAAACGCACCGAATCGGACGGAAGAAGACGCTAAATCGATCGCGCGCCGGCCGGCGGGCCGACAATTGGTTTAAACATTTGACAATCCGCCCC
>DATCZB010000022.1:0-6589 GCA_036526155.1 Gammaproteobacteria bacterium | reverse complement strand
AACCCGGCGCCGCTGCATCTCGATGCGGAATACATGAAGCATACGGAGTTCGGCAGGCCGCTCGTGAACAGTTGCCTGACGCTGGCATTCATGGTCGGGATTTCGGTGAATGACACGACCCAGGGCACCACGGTCGCCAATCTCGGCTGGGACGCGGTGCGGTTTCCGAAGCCGTTGTTCTGTGGCGACACGATTCATATTCAGAGCGAGGTTCTCGAACTGCGCGACAGCCGCTCGCGCCCCGACAACGGCATCGTCGTGTTCGCGCACCGCGCCTTCAATCAGAACGATGAACTCGTCGGCGAGTGCAAGCGCACGGCGCTGATGCTGAGGAAGCCCGGGTGAGTCGGAGCTTCCTGTTCGTCCCTGCGGATTCCGCGCGCAAGATGGCCAAGGCGCTCGATGCGGGCGCGGATGCGCTGATCCTCGATCTCGAGGATTCGGTCAGCGCCGCGGCGAAGCCCGACGCCAGGGTGCTGGCGGCGGAGTGGCTCGTGGACAAGGCCGATGTCTGGGTTCGCATCAATCCCATCGACACCGACGATGCCGAAGCGGACCTCGAGGCGGTCATGCCGGCGGCGCCAGCCGGCATCATGCTGCCGAAGCCGCGCAGTGCGGCGGATGTGAAGCGGCTCGCGGCCAGCCTCGATCGCCTCGAAGCGCGGCACGGGATCCCGTCCGGCAGTACCCGCATCGTCGCGCTGTGCACCGAGCGCCCCGAGGCGCTGTTCACGCTGCACGGCTACATCGGCGCGACGCCGCGCCTGGCCGGTCTGTCGTGGGGCGCGGAAGATCTCAGTGCGGCCGTCGGCGCAAGCGCCAACCGCGATGCGGCGGGTGAATGGCTGCCGCAATTCGAACTCGCCCGCTCGTTATGCCTGTTCGCGGCCGCGGCCGCCGAGGTCGCCGCGATCGACACGGTATTCACGAACTTCAGGGACCAGGAGGGGCTGGCACGCTACGCGGCCAATGCGCGGCGCGACGGCTTCAGCGGCATGCTCGCGATTCATCCGGCGCAGGTCGAGATCATCAACGCCGCGTTCACGCCGGGCGCCGATGAAATCCGGCAGGCGCGACGTATCGTCGCGGCTTTCGAGGATGCGCCGGGGGCAGGAACGATCGGCCTCGACGGCCGGATGATCGACAGGCCGCATCTGCTGCAGGCGCAGCGCTTGCTCGAACAGGCGAAGCTTCTGGAGGATTGACGCCCGGTCAGCCGGATGCGTTGGGCGCGGATGCGCGCCACGTCGTTCGCGCGGCCATGCCCCCCGACGGCGCGCAATTCGGGCTGCTGCAATCGCGCAGTGTCGCTCAGGCGTCGCCGGTCTTGCGTTTTTCGTGCGGCAGCGCCTCTGCCATGCTGTTCTCGAGATCCTCGACGAAGCTCTGGTCGATTTCCACGAAATCGTCCGGCCCCGTTTCGTCGTCGCTTTCGGTAATTTCGGCGATCGGTCTCTCGAGTTTCTGCGTCGCGAGAAATTCGGGCGGAATCTCGTGATCGACATGGTCCGCGGTCGGGTGTATCGGCCGGCCCTCGCGATCCTGGCGCTGGAATTCGGCGACCTGTCGTTCGTAGGCCTTGACGAATTCTTCGGCGAACATCTGCGGGAAACGTCCGCCGCCTTTCTCGGTCATGATCGGGTAGAGCTCGCGATAGAGGTTCCAGTACTTCGACTTGTTGCCGAAGGACAGGAGTTTGCTGTTGAGCGCCCGATCGAAGCCTTCCTCCAGCTCGTCGGGATCGAACCGGTCCGCGAATTCGACGAATGCGCTGTTCATCGCATCGAGAAATGCATTCTGGTGGTTGATCAGGTCGCGGCAGGTCTCGCGCACGGCGTCGCGGGCCCCGAGGTATTCTCCTTCGGTGCCGACCAGCAGCTGTTTCAGCAGATCGTTCGTATTGTCAGAAAACTTCATCGGGTTGTTATGCCGCGGCAGGACGGTCGTCTGGTCGAGGCGGAAAGCATTCTTGAGATTGGCCCGGCTCGAGAGCAGCTTGATCGTGCCCTCGACGAATTCGCGCAACACGAGGCCGGCGCTCATCATGAGCTCCGGGCGATTCACCGACGGGTGCAGTTCTACCCGGCTGATGCCGAGGCCGTCGAGGAAGGTGTCGAACAGGTCTTCCGCGGTAACGTCGACGCCCGAATTTGCCTCTGGCCTGGGCGCTCGTTCGCTGACGGGCGCTTCTTCGCGCGCGGGTGCCGCTTTTCTCGGTAACTGCTCGATGTCGCCATCCGGCTTGCCGAACAGGATCGACTGGAAATCGCTGTCACCGGTCAATTCGTCCTCGTCGAGCAACTGTACGCCCGTGTGCAGCGGTTCTTCGTCGACGAGCTGCTCGATATTGTCCGGCACCACGGTCGACTTTGGTTCGAGCGGCATGGCCAGGCTTTCGCCCGAATCGATCGCGACCTCGATGTGAAAGTCGCCCATGCGAATGCGGTCGCCGTTGAAAAGCCGGCGCGGATTGCCCTTGCCGACGGGCTCGCGCTCGTCGTTCATGTAGACGCCGTTGCTGCTCGTGTCGGCGAGGTAGTACATGCCGCCCTTGTAGTCGATCGTCGCATGGCGGCCCGAAATGTATCGGTCAGGATCAGGCAGGATCCAGTCGTTGCCGAGCGAACGGCCGATGGTGCCGCCCTGCTCGTGAAACTCGCGGACGTAGTCGTCCCCGACGAGATCGCGGTGTTCACTGACGATGGTTAGCTGCAGAGCCATGATATTCCTCGCGAATTTGAGGCATTTTGGGTCAATTGGCGATTTTCGGCTGGTACGCAGTTCACATAATCGGCGCTCGGGACGGCCCGGAAAGGCTTGAATTCCGGGATTTCGGGCCATAAACCGCCATTTTCGGTAGACTCCGGCGGAATCATGGCTAAGAAATCGTTATACAAGGTCATCTTCATGAGCCAGGGGCAGGTCTACGAGATCTATGCCCGTTCGGTCGGCCAGGGCGACATGTTCGGCTTCGTCGCAATCGAGGAGCTCGTGTTCGGAGAGCGGACCACGGTCGTGGTCGACCCGACCGAGGAAAAGATCAAGTCGGAATTTGAAAACGTGCGGCGCACTTACCTGCCGATGCACTCGATCATTCGCATCGACGAGGTCGACAAGCAGGGCATAAGCAAGATCAGCAAGCTCGAGGGCAGCAACGTCGCGCAGTTCCCCATGCCGGTCTATACGCCGGGCGACGGCAAGAAGTAGGTGGTCGATGCCGGGGGGCTTTAGTAGAATCCCGGACCCATAGCCACCCACCCCGATAAAGGTCCTCGAGCCCACATGCTGGAACTGCCCGGACAGGCGGCCCTGTCGAATTTCCGCCTGGCCAAGGTCACCAAGACGCTCAAGTCCGCAGATCCGCGGGTCGAAGCTGTCGAAGCGCGCTTCGTCTACCTCGTCGCGACGCGTGGCAGGCTCGGCAGGGAGGACCGTAACAGGCTCGACGCGTTGCTGCTGGCGGGCGACAGGCCGGCCAGGCTGTCGAAAGCCGCGAAGCCCGTATACGTGGTGCCGCGCCCGGGCACGATTTCACCCTGGTCCTCCAAGGCGACCGATATCGCGAAAGCCTGCGATCTCGACGCCGTCGCACGTATCGAACGCGGCATCTGTTACGGGCTGCGTTTCAAGAGCAAGGTGGCGAGCGGCGAGGTGCTGGCGCTCGGCCGCCTGCTGTCGGACCGGATGACCGAGGCGGTGTTCGCGAGCGGCAGCGAATGCGAGGCGCTGTTTGCGGCCCGCGAACCGGTGCCGGTCGCGACCATCGCGCTGTCGGCGGAGGGCGCCGGGGCGCTCGACAAGGCCAACGTCGAGCTCGGGCTCGCGCTGTCCGCCGAAGAGATCGAGTACCTCGCCCGCTGTTACGGGGAGCTGGGACGCGATCCGACCGATGCGGAACTCATGATGTTCGCGCAGGCGAATTCCGAGCACTGCCGCCACAAGATTTTCAATGCATCGTGGATCATCGACGGCCAGCCGCAGGACAAGCGGCTGTTCGGGATGATCAAGTCGACCACCCAAACCGCGCCCGCGGGCGTCATTCCGGCGTACAGCGACAACGCCGCGGTCATCGAGGGCTGGACCGGGCCGCGGCTGATGCCGCGGGCGAGCGACCGTGAATACGAATTCGTCGAAGAGCCCATCCATATTCTCATGAAGGTCGAGACCCACAACCATCCGACGGCGATTTCCCCATTCCCGGGCGCGGCGACCGGGGCAGGCGGAGAAATCCGTGACGAAGGCGCGACGGGTCTCGGGGCGAAGCCCAAGGCGGGACTGACCGGGTTCACGGTGTCGCACCTGCGGATACCGGGATTGCGGCAACCCTGGGAAGACGATTTTCCGCATCCCGAGCGCATGGCGACGCCGCTCGAGATCATGATCGAGGGGCCGATCGGCGGGGCGGCCTTCAATAACGAGTTCGGGCGCCCGAACCTGGCCGGCTACTTCAGGACCTTCGAGAGCCGGCCTCCGGGTCTCCCGGACAACGAAATACGCGGCTATCACAAACCGATCATGATTGCCGGCGGCGTCGGCAACGTGCGCGCCGAGCACGCGAAGAAGATCGACGTGCCCGCAGGCGCGAAGATCGTCGTGCTGGGCGGCCCGGCCATGCTGATCGGGCTCGGTGGCGGTGCGGCGTCATCGCTGGCCAGCGGCACCTCGAGCGAGGACCTCGATTTTGCGTCGGTGCAGCGCGGCAATCCGGAAATCGAGCGCCGCGCACAGGAGGTCATCGACCGCTGCTGGGCGATGGGCGGCGCCAACCCGATCCTGCTGATTCACGACGTCGGCGCGGGCGGGCTGTCGAACGCCGTGCCCGAGGCCGTGGATCACAGCAAACTCGGCGCCGAGATCGAGCTGCGCGACGTCGACAATGCCGAGCCGGGCATGTCGCCGATGGGTATCTGGTGCAACGAGGCGCAGGAACGTTACGTGCTCGTCGTCGGCGCCGATCGCATCGAAGAATTCATGGCGCTGTGCGAGCGCGAGCGCTGCCCGGCGTCGGTGATCGGTACGCTGACCGATGACGGCAACCTCGTCGTCCGCGATCGCGAATTCGACAATCGCGTGGTGGACATGCCGATGCAGATGCTGCTCGGCAATCCGCCGAAGATGGAGCGCGACGTGTTGCGCGTGCCGCACGAGGAAACCCCGCTCGATGTGTCTGGCATCGAATTCGAGGAAGCGGCGCTGCGCGTACTGCAATTCCCGGCTGTCGCGGACAAGTCGTTCCTCATTCATATCGGCGATCGCACGGTCGGCGGCCTGACGGCGCGCGACCAGCTGGTCGGTCCGTGGCAGGTGCCTGTCGCGGACGTCGCGATCACCGCGTCCGGATACGGCAGCGTAACCGGCGAAGCGATGGCCATGGGCGAGCGGACGCCGCTCGCGGCAGGCAACGCGCCGGCATCGGGGCGGATTGCGGTCGCCGAGGCGATCACGAATATCGCCGCGGCGCCGATCGAGTCGCTCGGCAAGATCCGATTGTCGGCGAACTGGATGGCGGCCGCCGGCCACCCGGGCGAGGACGCCAACCTGTATGACACGGTGAAGGCCGTGGGGGACGAGCTATGCCGCGCGCTCGGTATTGCGATTCCCGTCGGCAAGGACTCGATGTCGATGCGCACGCGCTGGGAGGATGCGTCGGGCGAACACCAGGTCGTCGCGCCCGTGTCGCTGATCGTCTCGGCATTCGCGCCGGTCACCGACGTCACCAGGCACCTGACGCCGCAATTGCAGAAGACGGACGAGCCGAGCTACCTGCTGCTGTTCGACCTGGGCCAGGGCAAGAACCGCCTCGGCGGATCCTGCCTGCTGCAGGCCTATCGCCGCACGGGCGGCGCGACGCCGGACATCGACGATCCCGAACTGCTGCAAGGCTTTTTCTCGGCGGTCCAGGAGCTGAATGCGCGTGACATGCTGCTTGCCTACCATGATCGCAGCGACGGCGGCCTGTTTGCAGCCGTTGCGGAGATGATCTTCGCGGGCAGGCTCGGCGCGTCACTGACGCTGGACGGCTCGCGCGTCGATGTCATGCGCCAGCTGTTCTGTGAAGAGGCGGGTGCCGTCGTACAGGTGGCGAAGAGCAAGCTGCCCCAGGTGCAAATGGTGCTCGATCGGAACGGCGTCAGTGCGCAGGCGATCGGCCGCGTCATACCGGACGCGAAACTGACGGTTCGCGGCGGCGAGCAGGTGGTGCTCGAACTCGATCGTGCCACGATGCAGCGCGCGTGGTCGGAAACGAGCTACCGCATCCAGTCGTTGCGGGATAACCCGGCGACGGCGAAAGAAGAATTCGATCGCGTGCTCGATGACCGCGACCCCGGCCTCAATGTCAGGCTGACGTTCGATCCGCGCGAAGACGTCGTGCGCCTGTTGCGGGCCGGCGTGAAACCGCGCGTGGCGATCCTGCGCGAGCAGGGCGTCAACAGCCAGTACGAAATGGCGGCGGCGTTCATCCGCGCCGGCTTCGACGCCTTCGACGTGCACATGAGCGACCTCGTCGCAGGCCATGACAGCCTGGCGAATTACCAGGGCGTCGTGGCCTGCGGCGGTTTCTCTTTCGGGGACGTGCTCGGCGCCGGCG
>DATCZB010000021.1:0-13339 GCA_036526155.1 Gammaproteobacteria bacterium | reverse complement strand
CAGCTCGTTTGCCAAATTCTTTGGTTAGCATTGATTACAGTCAGTAAAAGTAGCGCCGCAACACCATTGTGCGCGACGGCGATCGACAACGGAACTCCAAAAACCACGATGCTGATGCCAAGCCCGAGCTGTGCCGCCAGGGCCACGGCAATGGCGGAACCGGCCCTGCGGCCGTCCGCGGTCACCCGGAGCCGCCAGGCAAGCAACCCGATCAGCAGCGTCGCGACGATAGCGCCGAGACGATGCACGAAATGGATCGCAACTCGCGCCGGATGGTCGAGCAGACCACCCTCGTAGTCGGGGCCGACCGGATGCGTCAGATCGAAACCGGCGCCGAAATCGGCGAGCTCGGGCCACAGCTGCTTCTGGCAGGTCGGGAAGTCCGGGCACGCCAGCGCTGCATAGTTGGCACTGGTCCAGCCGCCCAGGAATATCTGGACGACCAATGCGGCAGCCGCAGCAAGGCCCAGCAGCTTGAGCCGGGACGAACCGGCTACGGGTCGCGGATTCTGCCGCGACAACCAGAAGAACAGCGCCGCGACACTCAGGCCGCCGACGAGATGTGCCATGACGACAGGCGGGTAGAGCTTGAGCGTCACAGTCCACATTCCGAGCAGCCCCTGCATGATCACGACCGGCAGCAGGATGAGCGGCAAGACAACCGGCTGACCGGGCTGCTTGCGCCTGACGAGCGCGAGCGCAGCCAGCGCCAGAGCGAGCATCCCGACTCCCGTCGCGGCGAAGCGGTGAATCATCTCGCGCCAGGCCTTGCCTGTCTCGAGCGGCCGCTCGGCCAGAAGCTCGGCCGCATCGGGATCCGCCGCGATGCGCTCCGACACGATGAGCCGCCCGTAACAGCCCGGCCAGTCGGGGCAACCGAGACCCGCGTCAGTCAGCCGAACCCATGCGCCCAGCGTCACGACGACGAGCGTCAGAACGACGCCGACCTGAGCCAGCTTGGTGAATAGTCTCTCCATCCGCCTGTATGGGTGACGCGCCGCACCCTGTTATGTCGGACATGCCGAGCGCTTCGGCTCCGTCCGGGCCTGTTAACACTCCTCAACAGGAGATCGAATTATTTCGGGCAGCAACCGCCCAACGCCCGCTACAGCGGGAAGACTGGTAATGGCGCGCTGCCGAGCGCGAGATTCGCCTCGACCAGCGGCCGACGCGTTGCAGCGCACTCCTTACGCAGTCCGTTATTTTCGCATAGTTCCCGGGTCTTCGCGATCGAAACTCGACGCCAGGCGCTAGCCGTCGGCAGGACGGCCGAGCTCCTCGAGCGGCACGACGACTTCCCCCGTTTTGGTGACCGTCGAGCCACTGCTGGAGCCGAAGGCCTGCCCCAGGATCAGTTCCACGGTCAGGTTAAGCCGCCCGCGCTGGCCCTCGCCCTGATCCCGCCAGAGCGCCTCGACGAAGCGCTGCCAGCGCCCGCGCCCGGTCAGGCCCCGGCGCCTTCCACCGGCGACATTCGTGGCACCGCAGGCGCGCAGATCGCGAATCACGCCGCTGAGCTCCTGGTAACAGACGGTGATCCTGTCGACATCGAGCACGGGCTCCTCGAGCCCGGACCTGACGGCCAGATCGCCAAGCGTCTGCGCGTCGAAGAAGCCGTGCACATGGACCGAATCATCGGTCCTCAGCCAGGCACGCCTCAGCTCCTGCAAAGTATCCGGCCCCAGGGTCGAGAACACGAGGACCCCGCTTGCCTTCAGAACGCGCCGGGCCTCGGCAAACAGGGAGTCCGGACGAGTCCAGGGCAGAACCATGTTGGCGAAAAGCAGACTGATCGACCGATCGGGAAACGGCAGCCTGGCTGCGTCACCGACCAGACGCGTGCTGGCATCCGATTCCGAGCGCTTGAGCATTTCACGGCTCGCATCGAGCGCCAGAATGCGAGCCTCGGGATACCGCGCCCGAAGCTCGACCGCCCCCTGACCGAGCGCAGAGCCGAGATCGACAAACGTGCCGGTCTCGATTCTGAGGCCATCGAGGCGCTCGAGCAGCCGCCGGCGGGCTTCGTCGTGAATGAAGCACGCGCTCCGGAAACTCCGGGCCGCCCGGTCGAACCTGAGCCGGCTGCCCGCGGCCTCCGGCAGTGCAAGCTCGGCGGCCGGGCGCTCCTCCACGCCGCTATCAGCCGGCAGGCGGCGAGGCCGGCGCAGGCGCAGGCTCGATACCGAGACGATCGAACAAGGCTTCGTCCTCGTTGGTTCCCGGGTTGTCCGTGGTAAGGAGCTTGTCGCCGTAGAAAATCGAGTTGGCCCCGGCGAGAAAGCACAGCGCCTGCATCTCGTCGGAGAACATCGTTCGCCCGGCCGAGAGCCTGAGCTCGGATTCCGGCATCAACACTCTGGCTGCGGCGATCGTTCTGATGAACTCGATCGAGTCGAGCTCGGGCGCCTCTTCGAGCGGCGTACCGGGCACCGCCACGAGCCGGTTGATCGGGACGCTGTCCGGATGGGCGGGCAGGGTCGCGAGCGTGTGCAGAAAGTCGATGCGGTCGTCACGCGATTCCCCGAGCCCGAGGATGCCGCCGCAGCAGACCTTGACCCCGGCATCGCGAACGCGCTGCAGCGTCTCGAGACGATCGGCGTAGGTTCGCGTGGTGATGATCTCGGAGTAGAAGCTCTCCGAGGTATCCAGGTTGTGGTTGTAGTAGTCGAGACCGGCCTCCCTCAGCTGCTCGGCTTGACCTTCGCGCAACATGCCGAGCGTCACGCAGGTCTCGAGACCGACCTGCTTGACCTCCTCGATCATCTCGAGGATCGGTTCGAGGTCCTTGTCTTTCGGTCCCCGCAGTGAGGCACCCATGCAGAACCGGGTCGCGCCCGCCTCTTTGGCCCGTCGCGCCGCCTTACGAACCTCCTCGAGCGGCATCAGGGGGTGGTCGGCGAGTCCCGTGTTATAGCGCACGCTCTGCGGACAGTAGGCGCAATCCTCGGGACAGCGCCCCGTCTTGATCGACAACAGGGTGGAAACCTGTACCTGATTCGGATCGAAGCGGCGGCGGTGGATGGACTGCGCCTGATAGAGCAGATCGTTGAAAGGGGTATCGAACAGCGCAGCGACCTCGGCGCGCTCCCAGTCGGTTCGAATCCCGGAATCCTCGGCCGCGGACGCCGTATCTTGTCGCACTGTAGACATATGAGGGCTGCCTCTGGCCTGTAAACCTGAAACGATCAAGAGTGTAGGAGCCGATTCCTCACTGTCAATCGCCTATGCTCGAACCGTTGTACGCACTCATGCGGCGAATCTGCCCTCAGCCCTGTCCGCGCTGCGGGCTGGAAGAAGCCGAAGGATTCTGTGGCGCCTGCCAGCGCGACTTCGTGCGCGTCGCGGCGCCGTGCGAGCGCTGCGCCATGCCGCAGCCCTGCGATCCCTGCCCGGCCATCACGAACAACTGGGAAATTGACCTGATCAATGCCCCTTTCGTCTATGCGCCGCCTCTGGCACATCACCTCAAGGCGCTCAAGTACCGCGGCCGACGCGATCTCGGGCTCGCGCTCGGAAGACTGCTCGCGAGTGAGATTTCAGTGCGGAACCTCGACGTCGACCGGCTCGTCGCCGTGCCCCTGCATTCGGGCCGGCTGCGCTCCCGGACCTTCAATCAGGCCCATGAAATCGCCCGGGGCCTCGTTGCCGTTTTCGGATGGCCACTGGTTCCGGACTGCCTGCGCGTCATGGACACGCCGCCGCAAACCGAACTCGACCAGACCCAACGGCATCGCTTCGCCCGCAACGCATTTGCCGTGCGCGCCAGTCTCGCCGGAACACGTGTCGCCATCATCGACGACGTCATTACCACCGGGGCAACGATCAACGCCCTGGCAAGGTCGCTGAGATCGGCCGGCGCCGAGCAGATTCAAGCCTGGGCGGTTGCGCGCAGCATCGGCAGCGGCGCCGACGACTCTCAGTCGACACGCAGAATGTAATCGAGCGCGATGCCGAGAAAAACTGCACCGCCAAACCAGGCGTTATTGCGGAACGCGATCAGACAGCCGTCGGGGTCTCGGTGGCGAATCAGATAGAACTGCCGCAGCGAAAAGCCCGCTGCCGCAGCGAGACCAACCAGGAACCAGGCGCCGAGCTCGACGCTCCGGCCAAGCAGAAACAGGCCGACAAGCAGCAAGCTCTGCAGTCCCGCAAGAACCAGCAGATCCATTTCGCCGAAGAGTATGGCGGTCGACTTTACGCCGAGCTTCAGATCGTCGTCACGGTCAGACATCGCGTACTGCGTATCGTAGATGACGACCCAGATCAGGGCGCAGAGATACAAGAGCCACCCCGTTCGCGATACGCCGCCCGTTGCCGCCGCATACGCCATAGGCACGCCCCAGGCGAACGCGAGACCGAGCACGAGCTGTGGCGCGATGATCAGTCGCTTCATGTACGGGTAGACGACTGTCAGCACGGCACCAACGATAGCCAGCTGCAGCGTCAGCGTGTTCATGGTCAGAACCAGGCCAAGCGCAACGAGCATCAGGACGGTGAAGAACACAACAGCTTCGATTGGCCGGATCTCGCCGGTCGCGATCGGGCGGTTGGCCGTGCGCCGGACGTGCGGATCGATGCGACGGTCCGCCAGGTCGTTGATCACGCAGCCGGCTGACCGCAGCACGATAGTGCCGAGCACGAAGACCGCGAATACCGGGGACGAGGGCTGTCCATCGCTGGCGATCCATATCGCCCAGAGCGTCGGCCACAGCAACAGCCAGATACCGATAGGCTGGTGCAGGCGCACGAGCCGAAAGTACAACTCGGCGCGGCTGCCGAGCCATGCTGCCCGCTCCGAGAGGTCGCTGAGACTAAACTTTGGCATATTCGACATCGGACTTTATCCAGCGACGAATCAGCGGCGCAACCCGCTCGGGATACTCGGCTTCGAGCTGGTCCGACAGGGCAACGACCAGCGGCAGCAGATCGGCGTCGCGCGCGAGATCGGCGACTCGCAGCGCCTGCAGACCGGTCTGACGGGTACCGAGTATCTCGCCGGGCCCTCTGAGCTCGAGATCCTTTTCGGCGATGACAAACCCGTCGGTCGTCTCGCGCATCACCTTGAGCCGCTCATGCGCCGCGCGACTCAGTTTCGGGCCATACAGAAGCACGCAGGTCGAGCGCGCTTTGCCGCGCCCAACCCGGCCGCGGAGCTGGTGCAGCTGAGCCAGCCCCATTCTCTCGGCTCCCTCGATAATCATCAGCGAGGCGTTGGGCACATCGACTCCCACCTCGATGACCGTCGTCGCAACCAGCAGGCTTGTCTCCCCGGACTTGAATCGCCGCATGGCCTCTTCCTTGGCCTCGTTGGCCATGCGTCCGTGAACGAGCCCGACCTTCAGCCCCGGCAGAGCGGCGCCGAGTTCAGCGAAAAGCGCCTCGGCGGCCTGCGCGTCGATGGCCTCGGACTCTTCGATCAGGGGGCATACCCAGTAGGCCTGCGCGCCATTCCGGCAGTGCTCGAACACGCGCTCGACGAGCGACGGGCGACGTTTCACCGGCAGCGCGATCGTCTGCACGGGCTCGCGCCCGGCCGGAAGCTCGTCTATGACCGAGCAATCGAGATTGGCATACGCCGTCATCGCGAGCGTTCGCGGGATCGGTGTCGCGGTCATCGTCAGCTGGTGCGGCAGGCGGCTCTCGGCACGGCCTTTTTGCTTCAGCGTCAAACGCTGATGCACGCCGAACCGGTGCTGCTCGTCGACGACGATGAGGCCGAGATCGGCAAACCGGACGGCTTCCTGGAACAAGGCATGCGTACCGACGACGATTCGGGCCTCGCCGCCGGCTATCGCTTCAAGGGCCTCACGCCGTTCGGCGCTGCCCATCGAGCCGGTCAGCAAGGTCAGCGGCAATCCCACCGCTTCCAGCCACTTGCCGATCGTCGCCGAGTGCTGCTCCGCCAGAATCTCGGTCGGCGCCATCAACGCCGCCTGAAACCCCGCATCCGCTGCCAGGTACATGGCGAGCGCTGCGATGACCGTCTTGCCAGAACCGACATCGCCCTGCAGCAACCGGTGCATCGGCAGCGCGCGCGACACGTCGGCGACGACTTCGGACACCACCCTGGACTGAGCCGCCGTGAGCTCGAACGGCAGCACGGCCAGAAAGCGCTCGATCGATCCGGGACCGGTCGCGATAACGGGCGCAGTTTCTTCCGAGCGGGTCAACCGACCCTGCTTCAGGCTGAGTCGTTGAGCGATCAGCTCCTCCAGCGCAATGCGTCGCTGGCTCGGATGCCGGCCATCGACGAGCTCGCCGGGCTCGACATCGCCGGGCGGCCGATGCAGAAACCGGAGAGCCGCGTCGAGCGTCAGCCACTCGGCATCGAGCAGACCCGACAGCAGGTCCTCGATCTCCCGCCCGGCCGACAATGCCTGGCCGACGAGACGCCGCAGCCGCCCTTGCTGCAGACCCTCCGTCGTCGGATACACCGGGGTCAGCGCCATCTCGGGCCCCGAATCCCCGGTGCCGATCGCGCGGTACTCGGGATGCACGGCCTCGAGCCCAGTCGGCCCCGCGCGAACCTCGCCGAAACAGCGCAGGCTCGTTCCCCGCTGCAACCCGGCCTGCTGTTGCCTGGAAAAGTGAAAGAACCGCAGCGTTATGCTGCCGGTGCCGTCGCTGAGTCGGCACAACAACGACCTGCGCCGCCCATAGGCCACCTCGCTGAGCTCGATCTCGCCCTGGAACAGCACCTTCTCCCCCGGGCGCAGACTACCGATCGGCCGCACCGAAGTCCGGTCCTCGTAGCGCAAAGGCACGAGGCAGAGCAGGTCACCGACCGTTTCTATGCCGAGCCGACCCAGACGCTGCATGAGCTGCGGCCCGACGCCGGCAAGGGTGACGGCCGAGTCCTCGAGCCTGGCCGGGGCAGAACTTCTGGTCGCGCTCGGCTGCAACGCTTCAGTTCTAATCGGCGAGAACGATGATCGCGTCGATCTCAACTTGCACGCCGCGGGGCAGCGCAGACACGCCGATCGCGGCCCTGGCCGGGTATGGCTCGGCGAAGTACTCGACCATGATCTCGTTGACCTCGGCGAATCGTCCGAGATCCGTGAGATATACGGTCAGCTTGACGATATCGCTCAGAGAGCCGCCGGCCGCCCGCGCGACGGCGGCCAGGTTGTCGAAGACGCGACGCGCCTGTGCCCCGAAGTCTTCGCCGACGATCTCCTGGGTCACAGGGTCGAGCGGAATCTGGCCTGACAGGTAGACCGTGTCGCCGACGCGTATCGCCTGGCTGTACGGGCCGATCGCCGCGGGTGCGTCGCTCGTGATGATCGGCCGCCGCTTCGCCATCTCGATCAGCTCAGATTCCGCGTCGCGCGAACGACACCGGGCGTCCCGTGGATGCTGCGCATGACCTGAGCCAGGTGCTTGCGATTTCTGACCTTGAGCCGGAACGCCAGAACCGAAGAGTCATCGTCGGAATCGACCCTGACGTGCTCGATAT
This sequence comes from Gammaproteobacteria bacterium, assembly GCA_036526155.1. Classification (GTDB taxonomy): domain Bacteria; phylum Pseudomonadota; class Gammaproteobacteria; order Steroidobacterales; family Rariloculaceae; genus DATCZB01. Next base: position 5,883 of record DATCZB010000021.1, on the reverse strand, counting down.
TGGTCCCCGTCGACGATATCCGGCCGGCAAGCTCCGCCAGCAAGCCGACGCGATCGAGTGTGCGCACGAGTATCTCGGACGAGAACTCGCCCTTGATACGCGACTTCCAGCTGACCGGAATCCACTTCGACGGATCGCGTGAGTACTCGGCCAGATTGCGGCAGATGGCTCTGTGAATAACGATGCCGCGGCCGCTCGTCATGAAGCCGACGATCTCGTCGTCCGGGATCGGTGAGCAACATCTGGCATAGCTTACGACGAGACCTTCGGTACCCGAGATCTCGATCGGCTTCTGACCGAGCAGCGGCTTGGCATCGCTGTCGCCGCCCTCTGCGAGCATCCCGGCAATGATCGGCGCTAGCCTCCGGCCGAGCCCGATCTCGGCGTAAAGCTCATTGATATCGGCCAGACCGAGCTCGCCGAGCAACCCCTGGCGCCTGGCTTTCGGAATTCGCCTGAGGTTGAGCGAATGCGACCTCAGCGCCTGAATCAGCAACAAGCGGCCGAGATCGCGGGCCTCGTCTCCCCGCAGGCTCTTGAGGAAGCCGCGGATCGCGTTGCGCGCCTTGGCAGTCGCGACGAAGTTGACCCAGTTGGGGTTCGGGCGCGCGCCCCGGGCCGTGACGATTTCGACGGTCTCGCCGTTGTGCAACTCGGTCTTGAGCGGCACCAGCCGCCGGTCGATCTTTGCCGCGACGCAGCGGTTGCCGACATCGGTGTGGACGGCGTAGGCGAAATCGACCGCGGTCGCCCCGCGCGGCAGGCGCAGGATGTCGCCCTTGGGCGTGAAGACGTAGACCTTGTCGGGAAACAGGTCGATCTTGACTGTTTCCAGAAACTCTTCCGAGTTGCCCGAGCCATGCAACTCCATGAGATCGGACAGCCACTTGCGGGCCCGCTCCTCGCTGCTGTTGGTTTGCTTCTCGACGGCCTTGTAAAGCCAGTTCGCCGCGATGCCGGACTCGGCAACCTTGTCCATCTGCTCGGTTCGAATCTGCACCTCGAGCGGAACGGCTTTCGGCCCGAACAGGGTCGTGTGCAGCGACTGGTAGCCGTTGACTCTTGGAATCGCGATGTAATCCTTGAACCGGCCGGGCATCGGCTTGAAGAGCTTGTGCGCCAGGCCGAGCACTCGATAGCAGGTCTCGATGTCCTTGACGATGACGCGGACGCCGTAAACGTCGACGACATCCGCCAGATGGACCCGCTTGCGCTGCATCTTGCGATAGATGCTGTAGATGTGTTTCTCGCGAGCGAGCACGCGCGCCTCGATCCCGGCCTCGGTCAGAGCGGCCTTGAACTGGCTGTCGATCTTTTTCAGCAGCTGGCGCTGGCTGCCTAGGGCCTTGCGCAGACTTCGCTCGAGAACGCGATACCTGAACGGAGCAAAGGCCCTGAATCCAAGATCCTCGAGCTCCACCTTCAGGCTGTACATGCCGAGCCGATTGGCGATCGGCGCGTAGATCTCGAGCGTCTCGCGAGCGATCCGGCGCCGCTTGCTTGCCGGCAGCGCGCCAATCGTTCGCATATTGTGGGTTCGGTCCGCGAGCTTCACGAGGATCACGCGCAAGTCCTTGGCCATCGCCATGAGCATCTTGCGGAAGCTCTCGATCTGCGCTTCCTCGGCGCTGTCGAAATGCAGCTTGTCGAGCTTGCTGACGCCATCGACGAGGAGCGCGACATCGTTGCCGAACCGGGTCCGGATCTCCTCGAGCGTGCTCGCCGTGTCCTCGACGACGTCATGCAGCAATGCCGCCTGAATTGTCGCCGTGTCGAGCCTGAGCTCGGACAGCAGCCCCGCAACGGCGACCGGGTGAGTGATGTAGGGTTCGCCCGTTTGCCGGACCTGACCTTCGTGAAAGTGGGCGCTGTAATCGTAGGCTGCGTCTATAGCGTCGAGCTCGCCCTCGTCGAGATACTGGCCGAGCTTCGCGCGCAGGCGCGCATACTCAGCGATACGCGGGACGTCCGACCGTCGGGACTCGCGTGAATGCGCGACGGTATCCATCCGGGTGACTCAGCGGCAGCGCCGAGATCCCAACCTCTAGTCGCCGAGATTCATTGGCCGGAGCGCGTTCATTTCCTGCTGCATCTCGCTGACCGCCGACTCCAGCTCGAGCAGTTCCTCGATAGGCGGTTCGCGCTCCTCGAGAAAGCTCTCGGTGATGTATCCCTCGGCGATCTCGCGGAGTGCAACGACCGTGGGCTTGTCATTCTCCCACTCGACCATGGGCTCGGCGCCGTTCGCCAGCTGGCGAGCGCGCTTCGCCGCCACGAGCACGAGCTGGAACTTGTTCGGAATGTTGTTTACGCAGTCTTCGACCGTAATTCTGGCCATCGTTGTCCCTCCTTGGGGCCGATCTGTCAGTTTACTGGAATCAGGCCCGCCCCGCGAGCACACGCTCGACGTCAGCGCGCGTCTCGGGCTGATCGCTGCGACAGCGCTCTGCCGAGCCTGCAACCACAGCCGCGAGCTCGTCCGCCGCCTGATCGATGTCGTCGTTGACGATGACGTAATCGAATTCGTTCCAGTGCTCGAGGTCGCTGACCGAGTCCCGGAGGCGCCTTGCGATTGTGGACTCGGAATCGGTCGCCCGGCCCCGCAGACGGGCCTCGAGGTCGGCGATGCTCGGCGGCACGATGAAGATCGTTCTCGCATCAGGGGCGGCCTGTCTGACCTGTCTCGCGCCCTGCCAGTCGATCTCGAGCAGCACCGTGCGCCCCCGGGCCCGCAAGTCCTCGACGCAGGCCTTGCCGGTTCCGTACCGGTGATCGAAGACCAGCGCATGCTCGAGGAACTGACCCGCTTCGGCCATGCGCAGAAACTCCTGTTCGTCGACGAAGAAATAGTCGACCCCGTCGCGCTCGGCCGGCCGGGGGCTTCGCGTCGTGTGTGAGATCGAGAACACGAGCTCGGGCATCCGCTGTAACAGCGCGCGAACGAGTGTCGTCTTGCCGGCGCCCGACGGCGCTGCAATGACGATCAGGTCCCCGCGTGCAGCACTCGCGTTCACTCGATGTTCTGCACTTGCTCGCGCATTTGCTCGACAAGCACCTTGAGATCGACCGCCCGGCGCGAGAGCTCGTCGTCCTGGACCTTGGACGCGAGCGTATTGGCCTCGCGATTCAGCTCCTGGATCAGAAAGTCGAGTCGACGCCCGATCGGCTCGCGCTGCGCGAGCACGTCGCGGATTTCCGCCAGATGGGCCTTGAGCCTATCGGCCTCCTCGCTGACGTCGGTCCGCTGCGCAATGAATGCGAGCTCTTGCTCGAGCCGCTCGGGTTCCGCCTCGACGTCGAGCTTGGTCAGGCGCTCGAGCAATCGCTCGCGATAACGCGGTGCCGCCGCCTGCAATTGCTCGCTGATTGTCAGCATCAGCGACCCGATTGCGTCCAGCCTCTCGGTCAGCGCATCGCAGAGTCGCCGGCCTTCCCGTTCCCGGGCGCCGGTCAAAGACTCGAGGGCCTCACGAAATGCGGCGAGCACGGGCTCCAGCATGGCGTCACCGCGTGCGGAGTCGTCGCCGAGAATGCCGGGCCAGCGCAGGATCTCGTTGAGCGTCAGCCGGCCCGCGCCGGGCCAGTGCTCGAGTATCTCGGTCTCGATACGGCGCAGCTCGGCGAGCCGGTCGAGATCGATCTTGGAGCCCGGCTGACTCGAGCCCATTCGGTTCACTTTGAGCGTGCAATCAACCTTGCCGCGATTGAGCGCATCGCCGGCGAGCTTTCTGAGCTTGGGCTCGAGCGAGCGAAAGTCCTCGGGCAGCCTGAATCCCAGATCCAGATAGCGGTGATTCACGCTGCGAATCTCCCAGGCAAGCCGGTACGACCCGACCGAGGCTTCAGAGGCTGCAAAACCGGTCATGCTAAGTGGCAACTTGATGCTCCAACAGACGATACGGAAATCCGGAGTGCGAAAGTCTAAGATATGCCGCTGGCTTAGACGAGGCGCAGTGTGAAGCTCGAATTTGCGAAAACCAGCCTGATCGGTCATCGGATGGAAAATCAGGACCGGGTCGAGATCGTGACGGCGGGGCCCAGCGCCCTTTTGATCGTGGTCGATGGAATGGGCGGCCATGCGGAGGGCGCGAAAGCGTCCGAGGTCACCGTCGCGTGCCTGGCGAACCGCTTCCGCGAAATCGGGCAACCCGTGCTGGATCCGCAAGGTTTCCTGATCAGCGCCCTGGCTGAGGCCCATGACGAAGTCGTTGCGCTGGGGTCGGGCATCTCCGTCGAGAAGCGCCCGCGCGCAACCTGCGCCGTATGCCTCGTTCAGGACGAGAGAACCTATTGCGCCCATGTGGGCGACAGCCGCATTTACCAGCTGCGCGACGGCGCGATCCTGCACCGCTCGCGCGATCACAGCCGCGTCGAGCTCCTGGTGCACGAGGGCGTCATCGAGGAACGGGAGGTCAGCACGCATCCGATGCGCAATTTCGTCGAGTGTTGTCTCGGCGGCAGCGAGCCGCTGCCCGATATGAGCGTGGCGGGGAGCCGTCGGCTGCTGCCGGACGACGTCGTCATGCTTTGCTCGGACGGCCTGTGGTCGGGGGCGGGGGATGAGGAGTTGCTGACGCTCACGCAATCCGACGTGGCGCTCGAGCCGGCACTGACCGAGCTGGCCGAGCTCGCCGTAGCCAATAATGCGCCGCACGGAGACAACACCAGCGCGGTGGCCGTACGGGCAGCGAGGGCGTCCACGTGAGGCACAGCGGGCGGCGCGACGACGAGCTCAGACCGATCAGCCTCGAGCCTGCCTTCACGCGACATGCCGAGGGATCCGTCCTCGTGAGTTTCGGCGACACGCGGGTCATCTGCACGGCGTCCGTTGATCCGCGCGTGCCGCCATGGCTCAAGGGGCAGGGCTCGGGCTGGGTGACCGCCGAGTACGGGATGCTGCCGAGGGCGACGCATACGCGCTCGCCGCGCGAGGCTGCCCGCGGCAAGCAGGGCGGTCGCACGCTCGAGATCCAGCGCCTGATCGGCCGCAGCCTCCGCGCCGTCGTCGACCTTCGCGCGCTCGGCGAGCGGACCGTCACGATCGACTGCGACGTGCTGCAGGCGGACGGCGGCACGCGAACCGCTGCCATCACCGGCGGTTACGTCGCCTTGCAGCTGGCCGCAAAACATCTCGAGCAGCGCGGCGCGATCAAGTCGGCGCCCATACACGGTCAGGTGGCAGCGGTCTCGGTAGGCATCGTCGACGGCGTACCGATTCTCGATCTCGACTATGCCGAGGACTCCGAGGCCGAGACCGACATGAATGTGGTCATGAACGATGCGGGCGCCTTTATCGAGATTCAGGGCACCGCGGAGGGCCATGCCTTCAAGCGTGACGAGCTGGACACCATGCTCGATCTCGCGACGGTCGGCATCCGCGAGCTTCAGGCCGAGCAGCTGCGTGCGCTCGAGTGACCCGGTAAGTGACCACGGACTGGATTATCGCCACGACCAATGCCGGAAAGCTCGCCGAGTACCGCGAGCTCCTGTCTGACGCACCGCTCACGCTGCGCGCGCTCGACCCCGAATCCTTCGACGCGCCGGACGAGACGGGCCTGAGCTTCGTCGAAAATGCGCTGATCAAGGCGCGGCACGCCTCCGCGCTCAGCGGTTCTCCGGCAATTGCCGACGACTCAGGCCTCTGCGTCGCAGCACTCGACGGCGCACCGGGCGTGCGCTCCGCGCGCTACGCAGGCCCCGAGGCCTCCGACAGCGACAACGTCGAGAAACTGTTGCGTGAACTGGAGGGCGTGGACCAGGAAAACCGTCGGGCCGAGTTCCACTGCGTCATCGTAGCCCTCACGGCACCGGAAGATCCGGCCCCTATCATCGCCACGGGCAGCTGGCCCGGCTGGATCAGCGCGTCGCCCCGCGGCCGCCACG
>DATCZB010000020.1:0-2947 GCA_036526155.1 Gammaproteobacteria bacterium | reverse complement strand
GAGTATCAGCAGCTGCGTGCCTGGCGGCATATTGAAGTTCACGATGGAGCGAGACTCTAAAGCGACCGGGGCACGGGTTCAATGACGATCGCGCTCCCGACCCCAGCCTGGCCGCGTGCGCACCGGCAGGCCGGCCGACTGCCCGGCCGACCGCCCGGCGTCGTGAGCAACGGTGCTAGAGTAGCGAGCCCCGGCCCCGCAGGGAGACTCGAGGCCCGCAGAGAGACGCGATGAACGACCCCGCCAGACCAGCCAGATCACACCAGCGCACCGCGCTGAGCAGCCGCGCGAGCGGCGCGCTCCTTGGCGCGACGCTGGGGATCATGCTGTTTGCGACGGCGTCGACCTGGGTCGAAAAGGCCGGGATGCGCGCCGAGGCCAGGCGAGCAGCCGAGCTTCAGTGCCTGGCAGAAAATGTCTATTACGAGTCTCGAGGGGAACCGCTCGTCGGGCAATATGCTGTCGCCGAAGTGACGATGAATCGGGTCGCTTCACCGGAGTTTCCGAGCTCGGTTTGCGCGGTAGTCAACGCGAAGGGCGCATTCTCGTGGACCCATGCGCGCGAGCTCGAGCCACCCTACGGCTTCGAATGGCGCCGGGCCAGGGCGGTAGCAAGCTCGGTCTACGACAACGTGGAAGCGCCTCTGGTCGACGGCGCGCTCTTCTATCACGCGACCTACGTGTCGCCGGACTGGGCCACATCGCGACGCCAGGTGGCGCTGATCGGCCGGCATTTGTTCTACCTCTGATCCCGCCGTCGCCGGCGAGCCCCCATTCGAGAGGGCTCATCCCGGGGAACCATTTTCAAACAGAGCGCTCAGATTGGGAGCAGCCAAGCCAGGGAACCCGCGACGATGCACATGACTCAGCCAGGCAAGATCCCGCTCATCCTCGGCATGCTCGGCCTGGCCGGGCTGACGAGCACCGCACTTCAGGCACAGCCCGAGAATCCGACGCCGTTTCAGGAGCGGGTCCTCGCAGCCATGGCCGGCGAGATTCGTACCGCGGAGGACCGCGCGCGGGACGCCAACCGGATGCCGGCCGAGGTGCTGGACTTCTTCGGCATGCGCGAGGACATGCGGGTTATCGAGATCCTGCCGGCCGGAGGCTGGTACACGAAGATCCTGGCGCCAGTGCTCAGGGAGAACGGAAAGCTCTACGTCACGCACCCGCCCGGGTTCTACGCCGATGCGTTCGAGCGCGTCGCCGGCCTCCCTGGCCTCGAGGAAGTCGGGGAGATCGACTGGGGCGCCACCAATGCAGGCAGCGGACTGTTCGGACCTTCGGGCCACTGGGACGTCGAGCCCGTCGACCTCGTGCTGACGTTTCGCAACTATCACAACTTCTCGCCGGCCGATCGGATGACGGTCAACCAGTCGGCCTTCGACGCACTGAAGCCGGGCGGTCTCTACGGCATCGTCGATCACACGAGGCGGCACATGGAGCCGGGCAACCGGGAGAACGGACGTCGCGTCGACCCGGTGCTGAATATCAGGGAAGTGCTGGAGGCCGGCTTCGAGTTCGTCGACTTCAGCGACTTGCTGGCGCGCCCGAACGACGAGTTGGTCCATGAAGTCGCCAATCCCGAAGTCTCGGGTCGAACGGACCGCTACACGCTGTTATTCCGGAAGCCCGAATAGCGCATCGTAATCCTTGTTGTTCTCGGCACAGACGTACTCGCCGATCTCCCATTCGGGTCTGGCTTCGAGGTTGCCCGCGTAGCGCACCGGCTCCGCGAACACGGCCGGGTCTTCGATCGTCGCTTCGTAACGAATGATGTCGGCGCTCAGTCGCGTGTAGCGCTCGGTCACGACCATGTCGGTCGTGTGACTGTGACCCGCGGCACGCCCGCGATCGTTGAACCCTTTGACGACGACGACGAGCGTGTCGTCCTCCCAGTGCGCCACCGAGTAGCCCATCCAGGTCGGATCGAGATAGTCCGGGTGCTCGCGACCGATCGGGATGATTCGAAACAGGTGATACGCCTCGTACAGGATGACGAGCAGATCCTGCTTATGCACGATCTGCAGCGGAAACGGCATCGTCGTCGCGCTCGGCACGCCGGGCGGCAGACAGCTGATCCCCGTGCCGAGATCGTTCAGCGTTCCGGCCTCGGCCGCGGCACGCGCCTCGGCAGCCTGCGTCAGCGCGACGGCCTCCTGCAGACGAATTCCGCGGCCGCCAATGAAGACGCCTGAGAGATCGGCCGTCCCGTCGGCATGGCGCCGAATGCCTCCGTCGCCCTGCTCACTCGAGACGAATCGCTCTGCCCCCGGAACCGGCTCGACTCGAATCGACGCGCTCACCGTGCCCTCTCCGCCGGTCACCTCGAGCATATAGGTTGTCGGCTCGGCGGGTGCGATCCGGCGGGTGCCAAAGGTCGCCACGGCCCCGAGGTCGGGACTGATCGCGACCTCGTAGGCGTTGATCGCTTCCCAGCGCAGTTGCAGCGCCGTGCCGTCGCCCGTCGCGACGGTCTCCGATTCGAATACCAGGATCTCGGCCGGCGGCGGGGGAGGCGCCGCTCCGGGAAACGCGGCGGGCGGTGGCGACTGGGCCAGTGCCGGCGCAACAGCAATCAGCGCGAATGGCAGGCACGCGGTCAGGCCGATGCGCTTCACTCCTGCCTGGCTCACGCGCTCGGGGCTCACGCGCGCGAAGAGACGCGATGCACGGTCCCGTCCTCGAGCTCGATTCTTACGCCGCGCATCATGGGCGCACCGGACATGGCACGCACGCCGGTGATCGTGACCCGCATGCCGGCCTGGATCGAGTCGTGCCTGAGCCCGTAACGCCGCAGCAGCGTCGGCGGATCGAGCTCCATCGTCCACGCCGTCGTCGAGCCGTCGGCCTCGGCGACATCGAAATACATGAAGACGTGCGGGCTGGCCCACTCGACCCGGGTGATCGTGCCGCTGATCTCGAAGATGTTGTCGCCGTCGTAGCG
>DATCZB010000019.1:0-4337 GCA_036526155.1 Gammaproteobacteria bacterium | reverse complement strand
GGTCCGGGCTCAGGCGATTTTCCTCAATCAGGAAGAGGTCGATCTCGAGCCCGTCTATCGCGACCCCGTTCACGACTTCGGCTTCTTCCGCTACGACCCCACCGCTTTGCAGTTCATGGAGCCGGTCGAACTGGCTCTCGCGCCGGAAGCCGCGCAGATCGGTCGCGACATTCGGGTCGTGGGTAACGATGCTGGCGAGCGACTGTCGATACTCGCCGGCACGATTGCCCGCCTGGACCGGCAGGCGCCGAACTACGGCGTCGGTCGTTATAACGACTTCAATACGTTTTACCTGCAGGCCGCGTCCGGGACGTCCGGCGGCTCGTCGGGGTCGCCGGTCATCGACATCGACGGGCAGGTGGTCGCATTGAATGCGGGCGCGAACACACAGGCAGCGTCGAGCTTTTTCCTCCCGCTCGATCGGATTCGCGTCGCGCTCGACGCGATCCGGCACGGCAAGCCCGTGCAGCGCGGCACGCTCCAGACGGAGTTCGTCCACACGCCGTATGCCGAGCTGCGGCGGCTTGGTCTGCACCGCGACACTGAAGCCGAGATGCGCGCCGCGTTTCCGGCGCTGACGGGTCTGCTCGTCGTCGAGCGGGTGCTGCCGGGCTCTCCGGCCGCCGACGCGCTGCGTCCGGGCGACATCCTGCTCGCCGTCGGCGATCAGCGCGTGGCCGAGTTCGTGCCGTTGGCGCAACTGCTCGACAGTCACGTTGGCGGCGCGTTGAGCGTCGTCGTCGAGCGTGGCGGCCAGCGGTACGAGCGCGAGCTCAGCGTAACCGATCTCCACGGAATTACGCCGGATGAGTACATCGAGTTCGGCGACGGTGTTTTTCACGAATTGTCCTATCAGCAGGCCAGGCACTTCTATCGGCCAGTCGAAGGCGTCTACGTCGCGAATCCGGGCTATGTATTCGGCACGGCAGCTATTCCGCGCGCCAGTCTGATCACGCAATTCGATGGCAAGACGATCAGCAGCCTCGATGATTTCGAGGCGGCTCTGACCGAGATCAAGCAGGACGCGCAGATCCGCGTCCGGTTCGTCACGATCGACGATCCCGGCACGGAGCGGCAGCGGATACTCAACAACTATAGTGACTGGTACCGCAGCGTGCGGTGTCGTCGGGATGACAGCAATGGCGACTGGCCGTGCCGCGAGGTTGCCCTCAACTCCGAGGTGGCGCGACCGGCTCCGCAGGAGACGAGCTTTCCGCTCCAGCGGGAGCCGCATGTCCAGCAGATCGTGCCGTCTCTCGTTCTCGTCAACTACAGCATGCCCTACACGATTTCCGGCGTGTCGGACCGGTACTACTATGGCACCGGCCTGATCGTCGACGCCGAGCGAGGCTGGGTCGTGGTCGACCGCAATACCGTGCCGGTCGCGATGGGCGACGTCAGGATAACTTTCGCCGGCTCGGTAGAAATCCCCGGGAGCGTCGAGTTCATCCATCCGCTGCACAACATGGCGGTGGTTTCCTATGACCCGGCCCTGATCGGCGACACGCCGGTTCGCGAGGCCGTGTTTGCCGACTCGGCTTTCGAGACCGGCGACGAGGTTGCGGTTGTCGGGCTGGCTCCCGACCACGAGGTCATGTCGCAATGGAGTCGGGTCGCGAGTCTCGGCCCGGTCAACCTGCCGCTCTCGAGGACGCTGAGGTTCCGTGATTCGAACCTCGAGGCCGTCGATCTCGTCAACGGCCCGACCGATTTCGACGGCGTCCTCGTCGACGCTGAAGGCAGGGCACTCGCAGTCTGGGCGAGCTTCGCCTATCAGGCCGGCCGGGAAACGACCCAGATCAACATGGGCATCCCCTCCGACCTCGCGGTCGACATGGTCGAAGCCATGCGCGGCGGGCGTGCCCTGCGCTCGGTCGAGGTCGAATGGCAGGCCTCGCCGCTCGCTTCGGCGCGCAAGCTCGACCTTCCCGAGGAGTGGGCGCGGCGGTACGAAGCGCACAACCCGTTGCGGCGTCAGGTTCTCTCGGTCGGGAGCATCGTCGCCGGGTCGCCGGCCAGTCGCGTGCTCAGAACCGGAGACCTGCTGCTGAGCATCGACGGCGTGCTCGCGAATTCGTTCCGTGAGGTCGAACGGGCCACGCAGAAGGCTTCGGTCGAGGTCGTCTTTTTCCGCGACGGCCAGGAGCTGACGGAGACGATCGAAACCGTCGCCCTCGACGGCTTCGGAATCGATCGCGCCGTCAACTGGGCGGGGGCGCTGCTACAGACGCCGCATCGGGCGCTCGCCGTGCAGCGCGGGCTCTCGCTCGACGGCGTTTACGTTTCGTTCTACAACTTCGGTTCGCCGGCGAGTCGGGCCGGGCTGCTGGCGGGGCGGCGTATCTCGGCCGTGAACGGCATTCCGACGCCTAGCCTGGATCGGTTTGTCGAGGTCGTTCGCGAGCTCGGTGATGTCGAGTCGGTCCGCCTCGAGGCCGTATCTTTCAACAACGTGCCGGAAGTCATTACGCTCGAGCCTGACGAGCAGTACTGGCCGGCTCACGAGCTCAGACGGGTCGGCAGCGAATGGCAGCGGCTGGCGTTGGGTCTCTGAGCGCGAACAGCAGACGCTCTGCGTTTCCCGTCGCGGGGCTCGCGCTCGCGCTTGCATTGACGGGTTCGGTCGCGCCTGCCGGCGCCCAGACGCTCTATCGGTTCGTCTCCGCCGCCGGTCATCTCGTCTACAGCGATCGGCTGCCAACCGGCCCGGAACTGGCGACGCTGACCGGTCAGGGTCGCCGGCCGTCGACCACGGCGGTGAAGTTGGTCGAAGCCAGGCGGCCGGACGGTCAGGCCGCGCTCGTCGCAGTCAACACCGTGCCTGCGTGGACCCAGGTTGCGTATCGCATCAGCGCATCGCGCAACCTCGATCCGGGCGTGCCCCGTGCTGGCAACATTCTGCTGCCGCCGCTGGCTGAGGCCGAGCTTGCGCCGCTCGTCGCGATAGACGACGCCTCAATGCCCGAGGTCGATATCGATTATCAGTATCTGCTCGGCCATCCCGGTGCCCGCCATCGTCCCGACGGGCCGTATCGTTTGCCCTACGCGCGGGACGAGGCCTATCGAGTCTCCCAGGCGTATCCGGACCTGCGAACCCACGCCTCGGAAGAGAATCGGCATGCCGTCGATTTCGAGATGCCGGTCGGCACGCCGATATTGGCCGCGCGCGCCGGGCTCGTCGTCGAAGCCCTGGGTGAATTCCAGAGCGGCGGCGGTCTTGGCCGAGAGCGGGACCGCGCCAATTTCGTACGCCTTCTGCACGAAGACGGCACCTTCGGGCTCTACGGCCACCTCGCCTGGCAATCGATTCGCGTGGTGCCCGGCCAGCGTGTTGCTCGCGGCCAGCATCTCGCCGATTCCGGCAACACGGGTTTCAGCAGCGGACCTCATCTGCATTTCGTCGTCCAGCTCAATCGCGCCGGCGCGATGGAATCCGTCCCGGTGATGTTTGCCGGTGCCGAGGGTGCCGAGTTCAGCCCCGTGACCGGGGATCGCCCCCAGTCGTATTGAGGTTCTCCGCTCCAAGGCTATCCACGAGCTCGGTCAGATCGGTAACGGGCGCCAGGCACTGCGTCCCCCTGCAGACATAGGCCGCAAATTCGCCCAGGGGCTGTCTCGACCGGAGCAATTCAGGCAACTCATCGGTGTCGTCGGAGATCAGGAACAGCTGCCGGTTCGGATGGAAGCCCGCGTCTATTTCGCGCCGCCAGTCTGCCAGTGAAGCGGCCGGACCGCGAACGACGACGATTTCCGGCGGCTCGATGAGGCGATCCATCGCGGCAAGAAGCGTCGCATGCGCTTCCGGGTGCCGCGCAATCGAGGGCAGGGCACCGACCACCGTTCGGCGAGCCGCATCGAGATACCTGGATTCGCCGAGCAGGTGTCCCAGCGTATCGAGAGCCAGCGCCGCCATGCCGTTCCCGGAAGGCAGGGCCTCGTCGGCGAGCGGCTTCGGCCGGTGAATCAGACGCTCGTGGTCGTCGGCCGTGAAGAAGAACCCGCCTTGCGGGTCTTCGAAATGTGCCAGCATGCAGTCGGCGAGCTCGATGGCGAAGTCCAGGTACCGGGTGCGGAAGCGCCATTGCAGGAGCTCGACCAGACCGCCGACCAGAAATGCGTGGTCGTCGAGATAGGCCATGAATCGCGAGCGACCGTCCTTGTGGCTCGCGAGTAAACGGCCGTCTTGCCACAGCGAAGCGCGGACGAAGTCCGCCACTGCCTCGGCCGCATGGCCAAGATCCGGCCGGTCCAGGCCGCGCGCGGCTTTCGCCAGATTACGGAGCAGCAGCCCGTTCCACGACGTCAGGATCTTGTCGTCGCGGCCCGGTCGCTCTCTC
>DATCZB010000018.1:0-4328 GCA_036526155.1 Gammaproteobacteria bacterium | reverse complement strand
CGCACTGGGTCTGGGCCAGTGACGGCTGGCTGCTCGGGATGGGTTTCAGGGACTTTGCCGGTGGCGCCGTCGTGCACGTCAACGCCGGCGTTGCGGCGATCGTTGCCGCGCTCGTTATGGGCAATCGAAAGGGATTCCCGGAAGAGCCCATGCCGCCACACAACCTGACCATCACGGTTGCCGGTGCGTCCATGCTCTGGGTTGGCTGGTTCGGATTCAACGGGGGCAGCGCGCTGGCCTCGGGCGGCAGTGCCGGCATGGCGATACTGGTCACGCACGTTTCCGCCGCAGCCGGCTCGCTTGCCTGGATGACGATGGAATGGGTTCGTTTCGGCAAGCCGAGCGTGCTCGGTATCGTTACCGGAATGGTCGCAGGGCTCGGCACGATCACGCCGGCCTCGGGTTTCGTCGGTCCGGCTGGTGCCCTGGTCATTGGCCTGATCGCTGGCGTCGTTTGCTTTCTCGCGACGCAGTTCATCAAGCGCAAGCTCAAGATCGACGACTCGCTCGATGTCTTTCCGGTCCACGGCGTCGGCGGCTTTCTCGGATTGTTGCTGACGGCGCCGCTCTCGGTTTACCTCGGTGGTCTCGGCCTCGACGATGGGCAGACCGTCGGCGGGCAGTTCGGTGTTCAGCTCATCGGCGCGCTGGCGACACTCGTCTGGTGCGGCCTTGCGACCTTCATCCTGCTGAAGATTATCGGCGTGGTGACACCGCTACGGGCCGAAGAGGACGACGAGCGTCAGGGTCTCGATCTGACGCAGCACGAAGAGCGGGGCTACATCCTCTAGCCCCGGTCGCAGAGCAGATCAGCCGGTATCACCCGGCGGGGAGCCTGAAGCTGACAGCCAGGCCCCCGCCGGGCCGATTCATGGCGTCAACCTTGCCGCCGTGGCGCTCGACGATGCGGGCAGCAATCGCCAGGCCCAGCCCGTAGCCGCTCTGCTTGTGATCGCGACTGGGGTCGACGCGATAGAACGGTTCGAACAGCCGCTCGAGGTCCTGCTCCGGCACGCCGCGCCCATTGTCGGCCACGGTCAACACGAGCTCGCCGGGAGTGGGCTCGAGGTTGACCTCGACGCGCGATTCCGGGCCGGAGTGCAGGACTGCGTTGCGAATGACGTTTTCGATCGCGCTCGCGAGCTCTCCCGGATTGGCTCGAATGACAGGCCTGCCGCCGGCCTTGAACGCAATTTGTGCCCCCGGCTGCTCGAACTTCGCGTCGGCGACGACCTCCGAAACCAGATGCTTCAGATCGACATCGACATGATCCTCCAGCGTCGATGTGCGTAACCGGGCCAGCGTCAGAATCTGTCCGACGAGCTGATCGAGCCGCTCCGTCTCCTGGTCGATACGTTCGAGGTCTTTCTGAACCGGCGCCTCGGCTTCGCGCTGGGCCAGTGCCAGCGCGACGCGGATCCGGGCCAGCGGTGACCGCAGCTCGTGCGAAACGTCACGCAGCAGCGTTTCCTTGTCGGTGATGAGCGCCTGAATCTGCTCGGCCATGGCATCGAAATCGCGGGCCAGAGTGCCAACTTCGTCCTGCCGCTCATCGAACGGTGCGCCTACGCGCGTATCGAGCCGGCCGGCAGCGAGTGCCCGCGTTGCCCGCTGTAAACGCACGATCGGTGCCGAGAAGGACTTTGCCAGCAGCAGGGCCGTCACGGCCGCGGTGATGATGGCCAGCGCGACGACGCCAACCTGGGTTGCCGGCAGGGCGAGAATATTGAGTAGCGTGATCTCCGTCAGGATGAACAGGAGTCGATACGAATCTTCTCCGGTCGGCGCGACGATGACCTCGGTAAGCTGCTGGCTGAACCGGTTGCGTCCCGAGCCGAAGTCCTGGGAGCGACGGTCGCTGAAGCTGCGGGGCTGTGGATTCACCATCCACTGATAGGGGCGTGGCACCTCGCGCCCCAGCAGGTCTTCGCTGTTGTCATCGAAGATGAACAGCGCCCGGCCCGGAACCGGGTTCTGATTCTCGCGGAGCCAGCTCGTCAGCTCCTCGCGGCCACCGCGATTCAGCGCCTGCTGAGCTCGATTGATTATCGGCTCGCGGTTTTCGAAGTTGAAGGCCAGCGACTGGCCCAGGATACTCTGGCCAATGTTCCAGCCCATGGTGACGGCCGCGACCATGGCGACCGTCA
The DNA here is from genome assembly GCA_036526155.1 of Gammaproteobacteria bacterium. Classification (GTDB taxonomy): domain Bacteria; phylum Pseudomonadota; class Gammaproteobacteria; order Steroidobacterales; family Rariloculaceae; genus DATCZB01. The sequence continues at coordinate 2,181 of DATCZB010000018.1, read as the reverse complement.
TCGCCACGCCAAGGGTGATGAAGAGCTTCCAGAAAAGTTTCACTGCTCCGCCTCCGGTGTGACGAGCACGTAGCCGCTCCCGCGCACGCTCCTGATCTGAATCTCGGACTCTCCGTCGCGCGCCAGCTTCTTGCGCAGGTTGCTGATGTGGGTGTCGAGGCTGCGATCGTCCGGCAGCAGCGCTCGACCGAGCGCGGCGCGCGTCAGCGCCTCCCGTGAGACGACTTCGCCACCCGATCGCATCAGCGTCACCAGGACGATGAACTCGGCGTTGGTCAGCTTGAGGGGCTCTCCGTCGAGGAACGCTTCCCTTCGCCTGTAGACAGCGCGCAGAGGACCGACCTCGACTTCGGTTTGCTCGGTGACATCGTCTTCGCCGATCCGACGAAAAATAGCCTTGATTCTTGCCACGAGCTCACGCGGATTGAAGGGCTTGGCAAGATAGTCATCGGCTCCCATCTCGAGGCCGACTATGCGGTCGACATCGTCCCCGCGCGCAGTCAGCATGAGAACGGGAGTTTTCGAGCCCGAGTCGCGCAGCTGTCGTAACACTTCGAACCCGGAAAGGCCCGGCAGCATGACATCGAGAATGATCAGGTCGAACGCGGTCTGCTGGGCCTCACGGAGTCCCTGCGTGCCACTCGAGACGGCCGTGAGGTTCAGGCCTTCGGCTGAGAAATACTCCCCGAGCATCTCGGAAAGACGCGCGTCGTCGTCAATGATCAGGATGTTATTGCCATTCATCGTTAGAATCCCCCGAGCACGGTGCCACAAGACACGGCGCAGCCGAAGCCCTGAGAGCAAATCTCCAGCAAGACTTGAGAAAAATCAAGATCCTACGAGGAGAGAGAAATGACAGATGGGCCGGTTCCGGCTATTCGGGGCTGATGCCGGCCTCAACGGGGTCGAAGCGAAATTCATTGCGTCGCGCTCGCCTGACCGGGACGAGTTCCCCGTTGACGATTCGCGGCCGGAATCGGGCCTCGCGGTACTGCCTGATGAACGAGCCATCCTTGAAACCCGGCGGATAGGAATCGGTGACCTCGACGTCGCGAGTACGACCGTTTCGGTCCACGGTGAAGCGGATGACGACGTAACCGCGTGGTGCCTCGGGGTTGCTGCTCAGCCCTCGGCTGCTGATCGGGTCGATCTCGACTACTGTCAGCCCGTCGAACCACTCGCGCCGCAGCTCCTCACCATTGGTCACGCTGCCAAGATAATTCCATGCGGCGAGGTAGTCGTCGTCGATCACGCCGGTGCGGCTGAACTCGACGTTCCAGTCGCCGATTTCCAGGTGCAGCTCGGCGAGCACGAGCGGTGGCGGCTCGGGCATGGCCTCAACCATCTCGACGGCGTCGCGCAGACCGCTCAGGCCGATGCCGTCGCTGTTATCCTCATTGCGGTAGCTCCGGGCTCGCTCCCGCAGAGCGCGAACGGTGAGGAGCGGATCCTCCTGGTCGTCGCGATCGAGGACACGCAGGATCTCGAAGTAGATTCGGCGTTCTTCATCGTACTGACGGTGGTCGCGCAACCAGGCGGCATATTTGTATTTGGCGTCGAGCGCCTCGAGCGAAGCCTCTTCGAAAGACCTCTCGACGAGGGTCAGCGCCTCCAGTTGCAGATTTCTGGCCTCCTCGAGTTGACCGAGTCGCTCTGCCGCCTCCGTCATGCTGTCGATGATGTCCAGCTGGTCCGGGTTCAGCAGGCCGAAGTTGCGCCGGCCGATGGTTCGCGCTTCGCTGTAAGCGGACATTGCGTTGCCAAAATCGCCCGCGGCATCGTAGTTCTCACCGAGGACCAGGAACGGATCGATGAGTGCAGGCGACAGCGGGCCCTCCTGGTCCGTATAGACCTCGATGGCGTTCAGAATGCTTGTTTCCGCTGCCGTGTAATCGCCGCCACGTTGCCGGATGCCGGCGATGAGCAAATGTGTCTCGGCGAGTCGCGCGCTCGAGTCTCCGAACTCTGCGGCGGCGAGCTCGAGCAAACGCGCCTCGAGTGCTGCTGCAGCGGCAAAGTCGCCGGACTCGGCGAGCTCTTCGATCAGCACTCGTGCCTCCAGCCAGTTTGCGGGCCCGGCAGTCTCCGGCCCGGATGCCGGGGCAGCCGCGGCTTCCTGCCCGTGGGCCGGAGCAGCAGCTACGGCCCAGCCGCAACAGACAATAACCAGGGCTCGAATGG
>DATCZB010000017.1:0-3114 GCA_036526155.1 Gammaproteobacteria bacterium | reverse complement strand
AAACTTGTCTACGGCCGGATGACGGGCTGGGGACAGACCGGTCCGTTGGCGCGGGCACCGGGCCACGACATCAACTACGTGGCGCTGTCGGGCGCGCTGCATGCGATCGGCCCGCAGGAAAAGCCCGCCGTGCCGCTCAATCTGATCGGCGACTTCGGTGGCGGCGCGCTCTGGCTCGCCTTCGGCATCCTCGCCGCGCTGCGCCAGGTCGAGCAGGGTGGCGAAGGTCAGGTTATCGACTGCGCGATGACCGATGGCGTGATCTCGACGATGGGCCTGCTCTACGGCGTCTTCGCCGCTGGCCGCTGGAAAGACGAGCGCGAGAGCAACATCATCGATGGCGGCGCGCATTTCTATACCACCTACGAATGCGCCGACGGTAAATGGATCGCGATCGGCTCGATCGAGGGCCCGTTCTACCGCGCCCTGCTCGAGGCGCTCGACATCGACGATCCAGCGTTCGACGAGCAGATGAACCGGGACCGGTGGCCGGAACTGAAGCGGCGGCTCGAAACGGTATTCCGGCAGCGCGCGCGCGATGAATGGTGCACCCACTTCGAGGGCACCGAAGTCTGTTACGCGCCGGTGCTGAGCCTGGCCGAAGCCCCGGAGCACGCCCATAACCAGGCGCGCGGCTCGTTCGTCGAGGTCGACGGCGTCCTGCAACCGGCGCCGTTGCCGCGTTTTTCGCGCACGCCGGGGAAGATTCAGAGCGCTCCGACAGCGGCTGGCACGGGTGGCGCGGAAGCGCTTCGCGACTGGGGCATAGAAGAGGCACAATAGGCGATAACAAAAACCGCAGGGGGAGATCATGATGCGGAACACCGGGCTGCCGGCACTCTCGGCGCTGGCGCTGGCGATGGGCCTCGCAGCACAAGCACATGGCCAGGCAAATCAGGACTTCGAAGCCGTCACAGACGCGCTGATCCAGAATCCGAGCGACGGCGACTGGCTGAGCTGGCGTCGCACGCTCAACGGTTGGGGTTTCAGCCCGCTCGACGACATCAATCGGCGCAACGTCGACGAGCTCGAGCAAGTCTGGTCTGCAGAGCTCGGCTCCGGGACGATGGAACCGACGCCAATGGTTCACAACGGCGTCATGTACCTGCCCGACCCGTCAGACCGCATCATCGCTTTCGACGCCGATTCCGGTTTCGTGCTCTGGGAGTACGAGCGCGAGTTACCCGGCACGCGGCGCGGCGGCGGCGCCGATCGCACGCTCGCGATGTGGGGCCAGCTCATCATCAATGCGAGCAACGACAACGCGATGTATGCCGTCGATGCGCTGACCGGCGAGCTCGTCTGGGAAACGCAGGTGCTCGACTCCGACCTGCCGGCGCACGCGAGTGGCGGGCCGATCGTCGCCGACGGCAAGGTCATTCAGGGCCGCCAGTGCCAGCCGGGTGCGACCCACGAAGGCTGCGTCATCACGGCACACGATGCCGAGACGGGCGAGGAGCTCTGGCGCACGCGCACGATCCCGCGACCGGGCGAGCCCGGCGACGAGAGCTGGGGTGACGTGCCGCTCGAGGAGCGCTGGCATGTCGGCTCGTGGATGGTACCGAGCTACGACCCCGAGCTCGAGCTCGTCTATATCGGCACCACGGTCACGATCCCGGCGCCGAAATTCATTCTCGGCGGCATCGACAAGCAGCACCTCTATCACAACTCGACGCTGGCGCTCGACGTCAATACGGGTGAGATCGTCTGGTACTACCAGCACGTCAACGACCACTGGGACCTCGACCATCCGTTCGAGCGCATTCTGCTCGACACGGCCGTCGCGCCGGATCCTGATCAAGTCGAGTGGATCAGCCCGAATATCGAGCCCGGCGAAGTGCGCCAGGTCATGACCGGCATTCCCGGCAAGACCGGCGTCGTCTACACGCTGGATCGCGGCACCGGCGAGTTCCTCTGGGCCCGGTCGACCGTCCGGCAGAACGTCATCGAGTCGATCGACGGCGCGACAGGGCGCGTCACCGAAAACCCGCTGACGGTGTTCACGGCTGCCGAGCAGCAGCGGCTCGTCTGCCCGAGCGCGAGTGGCGGCAAGAATTTCCAGGCTGGCGCTTATAGTCCGCGCACCGGGCTGTTGTATCAGCCGCTGCAGAACACCTGCATGGAAGCCACGGTTGGCGATGGCGCACGCGACCCGAGCGCGGTTTATGGCGTGTCCCTCAACCCGATCATCGTCACACCGGGTGCCGGCGAAAACGTCGGCTCGGTGTTTGCGATCTCGGTCGAGACCGGCGCCACCGAGTGGAAGCACGACCAGCGCGCGGGCGTGTTGTCGATGGTCGCGACCGGCGGCGGACTCGTCTTCGGTGGCGATGCTGCCGGCATGTTCCGGGCCTTCAACGATGAAACCGGCGAAGTGCTCTGGGAGGTGGATCTCGAATCACCGGTCAGCGGTTACCCCGTCACCTTCGAGACTGACGGCAAGCAGTACGTCGCGGTCGCGACCGGTCCCTCGCTGGTCGCCAACTCCATGAACCGCCTGACGCCGGAAATCGCGCCCGAGAGCAGCCGTCCGACCCTGCACGTGTTCGCGTTGCCGTAGCAGCAGGAGCCGGACGGCCATGACTAACGGCTCGGTCAGGACTGAGATGAACTTCTGCCCCCGGGGCGAAGAGGTCATCTTCTACCCGACCGATCGCAAGCGATCCAGGTGGCCGTTCAAGCCGCACGACGTCACGATTCACGACCTGCGGCCGCTGCGGGGCGAGCTCTCGTTCGACCGCAACGGGTTCGTGCTCGTCAACCAGACCTCGGCCTGCCAGGACTTCTACGACGCCGACGAGGTCGAGCGCGTCTATATGCCCGAGGTGATCGATCTCGTCACCCGGCTCACGGGGGCCGACAAAGTCATCGCTTTCGGGGTCATGACCCGAACCAACAACACCGAAGCCGAGGAAGGCAATCTGCCGGCATTCGGTGCGCACGTCGATTATGGCGACCGCACCGTGCGCATGTTTTCCGAGGACGTGCTCGGCGCGGAGGAAGCCGCCAGGTGGCTCGAAGGCCGCTACATGCTCATCAACGTCTGGCGGCCGATCAAGGTCGTCGAGAGCGCGCCGTTTGCCGTCTGTGACGCGAGCACGGTGGCCGAGGGGG
>DATCZB010000016.1:0-3562 GCA_036526155.1 Gammaproteobacteria bacterium | reverse complement strand
ACGCTGTTGTCGCCACCCGCGAAATATCTCGCCGAAGGCGGCAGCTCGTCGAAGTCACGATTCCACGTCGCCGCGGCGCGGATCCGGGCCAGGATTCTCGCGCGCGGCGAGACCGTCCGAATCCAGCGACTCTCCGCGACTGTTTGAATGAAGCTCGTATCGGACCCGAGCTCGTCCGACGCCGCAGAAACCTCGAAGTAGAGACGATCGCCTCGATCCGGCCGGATTGTGTTGTCGGCGCGCAAGCGCATCCAGCTCGTGCCCGGTTGCAACAGCGTGGTCCGGTCGCGCGTATCGGCGATCTCGAAATCCTCGACCAGGAGATCCAGGAACTGGGTCTGCTGCCAATCCGAACCGCGCTTGATGATGCGGCGCGCGCCGAACTCGAGGCTGTCACTGCGCGTCGAGTCCGAATCCTCCCGCTTGATACCTGAGTCGAAACTGATCCACTCCTCACGCGGATCGCCATACGGAAACCGGTAGGTCACGAGGAACTCGGACAGCACGGGTGACAGCTCGGTGCTGAAGCTCAGCTGCGCGCCGCGGTCATTGAGCCGGCGGTTCAAGCGGGAAACCCTGAAGCGCGGCCCGGTGTCGGTAGCGAAACCGCCACCGTAGCTCAGGACCAGGCGATTGCCCGGGGCCAGGTCGACCTGGACCGGGATGCGCCTCGTCTCCGCGTTGGCCGCAAGCGGCTGCACGTTGACGAGGCTGAAGTATTCGCTGTCGATCAGGTCGTTGTAGAGATCCGACAGCGCGGCGCGATCGAAGGGCGTACCCGGCTCGATGTCGAGATACCGCGTCAGGAGCTCCGGATCGAGCATGTCCTGATTGATGATGATCTCGCCGAACGCGTAGCGGGGCCCCGTATCGAAGGTCAGCACGATATCGGCCGCCCGCTCCGCGGGAAAGACATCGATCCGGTTCTCGTTGAATTCTGCTGCAGCGTAACCCTTACGGCGCGAAACATTGAGCAGATCGGATTTGAGCTGCTCGTAGCGGGCATGATTCAGCTGCTGACCGGGCTCCAGCGATGCCGCCAAGACCGCGCCGGCAAAGTCGGCATCGGTCTCGCCCTCACCCGTGACTGCCGCCCTAACGTTTCGCAGCCGCACGGGCTCACCTGGCTCGACGCGAAAACGCGCGACCCAGCAGTCGGCCGCGAGCTCGAGATCCGAGGTGATGCGGCTCGAGTAAAAGCCGTTTGCCTCGAGCGCGCTGCGGATTTCGCGCGGCGTTCGACGAAATTGCGCATCAACGCGCCAGCTCGGCGCCTCGCAGACCTCGCGATTGAGGCTGACGGCATTGAGCACAGCGGACGCCAGCTCGGCCTCGACACCCTCCAGCTCGACCGCGGCCCAGGCCAAGCCCGGACATGCCGCAACGAGCAGCGACAAGCCGAGGATTCGATATGTTGCTTTCCTGAACACGGGCAAATTCTGAGATCCGGATTGGCGCACGAACCCGGCCCACCGGCCCAAACACGGTGAGAGCAGCGCTACCGTGCATCGACGCGGGCTCGGGTACAGGACTGCTCTAGATTAGAGCCACTTCATCCATCTGAAAAGAACAACCAGGGCACCACCGAGCGCGGCCATGATGACTAACGCGATCGCGAACGCGCTCGGGTCCTGCGTGCCAGGCAGGCCGGCCACGTTCATGCCGAGCAGCCCGGTCACGAAAGTCAAGGGCAGAAAGACGGCGGCCACGACGGACAGCAGGTACATGCGGGAGTTCTGTTCCTGCGCCATGCGCGCAAGAAGCTCTTCCTGCAGCACGATCGCCCGCTCGCGCGCCAGATCGAGATCCTCGAGATAGCGCGTGATGCGGTCGGATTCCTCGCGCAGCTCGTGGGCCTCGGTGTCGCTGAAGAGCGTGCCCGGCTGCCGATAAAGGCGGTCGAGCGCATCCCGCTGCGGAGCAAGATAACGCCGGATCGACGCCGTCTGGCGTCGGATTGCGCTGATCTTCGCCCTGGTCTCGGCCACGTCGCCGGAATCAGCTTCTTCCTCGGCGAGATCGATGGCTTCCTCGATGTCGTTGACGACCTTGCCGATGCGGTCCGCCAGACGCTCGACCAGCAACGCCACGAACCCACCCGGCGTGCCCGGTCCGTTGCCGGATTCGATCGCGTCGCGCATATCCTGGATCGACAACAATTTGCGTCGACGCGTCGTCACGATTCGATCCGGCTCGAGCCAGATCCGGATCGCCACCATGTCATCGGGATCCGAGCCTGGATTCATATTGACCCCGCGCAACACGAGCAACAGACCCCGGTCGCTGGACACGGCTCTTGGCCGCGTCTCGAGGGCCATCAGCGCCTCCCGCGTGACGTCGGCGATATCGTCCCTGGCCTCGATCCACTCCTGGGCCGCCGCATCGAGCATGTCGAGATGCACCCAGAGCAATCCATGCTCCGGAGTCCATGCTTTTACATCCTCGGCACTCGCCTCACGGCCGCCGCCGCGGCGATCGAGCGTATAGGCGCAAATGAAGGGCGAACCTGGGTTGCTCATGACGCGGGGGAAACCTCGTCAGCTTGCATCGTTGCTGACGACCTGCACCTTGATCGCCTGGGGGCTGTCGATATGCACGTCGCGCTGCGGGAACGCGATGACGATATTGTTTTCGTCGAACAGCTCCCAGATTCTGAACCTGATATCACTGCGGACTCGCCGAAGCTCCCGCTCGCCACCGACTTCACACCAGAAATACGCGTCGAAGATCAGGGCGTTGTCACCGAAGTCATCGAAAATGACGCGAGGCGGCGGATCTTTCATGATCGACTCGTGCTCATCGATAGCCTGATAAATCAGCTCTTCGACTTTGCGCACGGGCGCACCGTAGACGACGCCGACCCGAACGATCGAACGGGCGAGTCGATCTATCAGCGTCCAGTTGACGACGGTGTTTTCGAGGATCCGGCTGTTCGGCACGAGCATATGGACACCGTCTACGCGGCGAATCCGGGTCGAGCGGTTGCCGATGACCTCGACCGTGCCGGAGGTACCCTCGAGCTCGACGAAGTCGCCGATACGGACGGGCCGCTCCGACATCAGTATCCAGCCACTGATGAAGTTGTTGATGATGTTCTGAGCGCCGAAACCCACACCGATGGCGACCGCGCCCGAGATGAAAGCAAACGCCGTCAGCGGCACATGCAGCAACCCTAGCGAGGTGACAATCAGGACGACGATGAGGGAATAGAACAGCAGACGCTGAATCAGTTGCGCTGCATCTGCCTGAAGCTGCGTCTGCCGCAGCCGCCGACCGACGAGCCGCTCGATCCAGCGGCTGACGATGACGCCAACGGCCAGTATCACAAGGACCAGAACGATCTGGCTGACGGATATGACCGCGCCGTCGCTGAGCGTGACGAGCGGATAATTCCAGATGGTCAGAACGCGATCCCACATGAGCCGGCTTTCTCGAGCTAGGACGTTGGCGCGACGGTATCAGCAGTTCCGCCGCCAATCCAGCGGTCCATGAGCTTGCAGGCGACCATATCGCCGGCGACGTTGATCGATGTGCGGCTCATGTCGAGGATCCGATCGACGCC
>DATCZB010000015.1:0-13193 GCA_036526155.1 Gammaproteobacteria bacterium | reverse complement strand
GCTCGAGTTCGAGTTGCCGCTGGCGGAGATCGTGCTCGACTTTTTCGATCGACTCAAATCGGTCAGTCGGGGTTTCGCTTCCTTTGATTACCGTTTCGTCAGATTTGAACCATCTGCTTTGGTAAAGCTCGACGTTCTGATAAATAAAGAAAGAGTCGACGCGATGGCGTTGATCGTGCATCGCTCCGGCGCCGAGCGAAAGGGCCGCAAGCTCGTCGAGACGCTGAAGGAAGTCATTCCGCGGCAGCAGTTCGAGGTGGCGATCCAGGCCGCGATCGGGGGCCAGATCGTCGCGCGCAGCACGGTTCGCGCCTATCGCAAGGACGTTACGGCGAAACTCTATGGCGGTGACGTCACGCGTAAGCGAAAACTGCTCGAGAAGCAGAAGGCAGGCAAGCGGAGAATGAAACAGCTCGGTTCAGTCGAAATACCACAGGAGGCTTTCCTTGCCGTGTTGCAGGGGGACAGGAAATGACGAATACTCGGGCCCCGGTCGAACTGCCAGCAAGGACACCGATCCTTTGGACTTTGCGCTGATACTCGTAGTCGCCACGGGCGCGACCGGCCTGATATGGCTCATCGATCTCGTCCTGCTGCGGCGCCAGCGCCTGCTTCGCGCGACAGGCGGCGAGGCGGCCAGAGAGCCGATACTCGTCGAGTATTCCCGTTCTTTCTTTCCCGTGCTGCTGCTCGTCCTGTTGCTCAGGTCGTTCCTGTTCGAGCCGTTCAGGATCCCTTCGGCTTCCATGATGCCGACCCTGCTCGAAGGCGACTTCATTTTTGTGAACAAGTATACGTACGGGCTCAGGCTTCCGGTGTTAAATAACAAGGTACTGGAGGTCGGCGAGCCCGAGCGCGGCGACGTGGTTGTATTCCGGTTGCCGTCGGAGCCGACGGTCAACTACATCAAGCGCGTCGTGGGCCTCCCGGGAGACGTCGTCGAGTACGATGCGCGCGAGAAGCGTATTGCGATCAACGGCGAGCGAGTGGACATTGCGTTAGTCGGGGAGTACTTCGACCGGATCCAATATGACGTTGGCCGCGAAGTGCTCGGCGAGCATGAGCATGAAGTCATGCTCGCAAGAACCTCGCGTAGCTTGGGTGGGCGCTATGTCGTGCCCGAAGGCAGTTACTTTGTTATGGGTGACAACCGGGACAACAGCAAGGACAGCCGCTATGAGGGTGTCGAGTTCATTCCGGAAGATCATCTCGTTGGCAGGGCCGTGCGTATCTGGATGAGTTGGCGCGCGCCCTCCGAAGGAGGTCCGAGATGGAGCCGAATCGGTCAGGGAATCAATTGATGCGGACACCACGCATGACTCGCCAGCGCGGAATGACGTTGATCGGTTTTCTGATTGCGGCGTGCTTCCTCGGCATTGTCGGGCTCGCCATTCTCAAGATCGTGCCGCTCTACATGCAGAAGATGCGTGTCGGCACCGTGCTCGAGGATCTGCAAACTGATCTCGGAACCGGTGGCAATTCGCCGGCAAGTATCCGCACCGCGATCGACGATCGCTTCTACATCGAGAATCTCGAGCCGCTGAGCTCGGACGAGCTCGAAATTTCGGTTCAGGGCCAGGCCTATGCGGTCCGCGTGAATCGTGAGACCTGGGCGCCGTTCTTTGCCGATCTGCATTTCGTCGTCATGATCGATGAGCAGGTAGAGATAAGTCGTTGACCGATCGGGCCCGCTGGGCCGAACGCGAGCTCTCCTACCAATTCTCCGATCCCCCGCTGCTGGAGCGGGCGCTGACGCACAGCAGCGCATCCAGAGATAACAACGAACGTCTCGAATTTCTCGGCGACGCGATGCTGAGCCTGACCGTTGCGCGTGCGCTCTACGAGACGCGTACCGAATCGACCGAGGGCGACCTGAGCCGGGCGCGCGCGGCTCTCGTCAACAAGCAGACCCTGGCCGAGATCGGGCGCCGCATTCGGATCGACGAGCAACTGATCCTCGGCACCGGCGAGCTCCGGTCCGGAGGCGCGCAACGGGCATCGGCCCTCGCGGACGCCGTCGAGGCCGTGATCGGCGCCGTCGTGCTCGACGGTGGCTATCGTGCGGGCGACGAGCTCGTGCGCCGACTCCTGGCCGAAGCGCTTCAGTCCCTGCCCGACAGCGAGACACTGAAGGACCCCAAGACCCGCCTCCAGGAGTGGCTGCAGGCGCGCGGGCAGGGATTGCCCGTGTATAAGGTGGATGAGGTCAGCGGCAGCGAGCATAATTTGCAGTTTGTCGTAAGTTGTCGAGTGGCAGCCGGGGACAGGCTCGTGACCGGAGGCGGTTCGAGCCGGCGCCGGGCCGAGCAGGCAGCTGCCGAGGCGATGCTGATTGAACTCAAGCGTGGGGACGGATAACGGATTCAGGAGCGGGCACGTTGCGCTGCTCGGGCGGCCCAACGTCGGCAAATCGACGCTGCTGAATGCGCTCGTCGGCGAAAAGCTCAGCATCGTCACGGCCAAGCCGCATACCACGCGCAACCGTATTCTCGGCGTACTGAATCGTCCCGCCGGCCAGGCCGTGTTCATCGACACGCCAGGCTATGCCCGCCGCTCGCGCCGCGTGCTGCATCGGCTCATGGCGCGAAGCTTGCGGCAAACCCGCGAGGATGCCGATCTCGTGCTGCTCGTGACCGACGCAACGCGCCCGGCCGACGAAGACGCTGAGCTGATCCGGGAACTGACCGGAACCGGCCAGCCCGCCATACTCGTCATCAACAAGATCGACCGGCTCAAGACCAAGGAAGCGCTGCTCCCACGTATCGAAGCCCTGCAGCAATACCAGTTCGAAGAGTTCGTGCCGATCAGCGCCAGAACCGGCCAGAATCTCGAGTCGCTCGAGCTGGCCATCATGCGCCATCTGCCGGAAGGGCCGCCGCTTTACCCGGAAGATTTCAAGACCGACAAGAGCGATGAGTTTCGAACGGCGGAGATCATTCGCGAGAAACTCATGAGTGAGCTGCATCAGGAGATTCCTTACGGTCTGGCCGTTCAGATCGAGTCGATGGCCGTCGACGATGAAGGCCGGCGACTCATCGAGGCGCTGATCTGGATCGAGCGCGAAAGCCACAAGGCGATCGTCATCGGCAAGGAGGGCAGAGTGCTCAAGCGCATCGGTCGCAGCGCCCGCCTGGAGCTCAATCAGATGTTCGGCGAGCGAGTCCACCTCAAGCTCTGGGTCAAGGTTCGCGAGCACTGGTCGGATAACGCGGAGGAGCTCAAGCGCCTCGGTTTCGACTCGCTATGAGTGAGCGTGAGGAAGTCCTGCTCGAGACGGGCTATGTCTTGCATCAGCGTCCGTATCGCAACACCAGTCTGATAGTCGATTGCCTGACGTTGAACCACGGCCGGATCGGTCTCGTCGCCCAGGCCGCCCGGCGGCCCGGCAGCGGGCTGAACTCGCTGCTGCAACCGTTTCGTCGCATCCGTCTCTCCTGGGTCCGGCGCGGTGAGCTCGGCCGGCTGACAGGCGCGGAGGCCGACGCCGATCCGCACCCGATCGAAGGCGATGCGCTGCTTGCCGCGTATTACCTCAACGAGCTGTTGCTTCGGCTGGTGCCGAGCGGCGATCAGAACGACCAGATTCTGAGCTGCTATAGTGGTTGCCTCGGCCGACTGGCCGAGGATCAAAATGTTGCTCGTGCGCTTAGGCTATTCGAGCTGGATTTGCTCGATGAGCTCGGCTACCACGTCGACCTGGAGCAGGACTTTCGCACCGGCGAGCCCATCAGACCCGAACGTGAATACGTTTTCGAGCACGAAGGCGGAATGACGATTTCGAATGAGACAGTGACAATGGATACGTTCAGCGGCGTCGATCTGATCTCACTGCGCGAGCACAGGCTGAATGATGCGAAAAGCCTGAAGTCGGCCAAGCGGTTGCTGGCCCGGATACTCGATTTTCATCTCGGCGATCGGCCGCTCAGGACCCGCCAGGTCATGCGCGAGATCGTCGATCGCGGGCTCGGCAGCTGACGATGGGCAGGCCCATACATCTCGGTGTGAACGTCGATCACGTGGCAACGCTGCGCCAGGCGCGACTGACGCGTTATCCCGATCCGCTGACCGCCGCGCTCATCGCCGAGCAGTCCGGCGCGGACAGCATCACGATTCATGTGCGTGAGGACCGCCGTCACATTCAGGAGCGGGATCTGAGGCTCATGCAGCAGAGCCTGCTGACGCGAGTCAATCTCGAGATGGCGGCCACGGAGGCAATGCTCGACCTGGCCGTCGAGGTCAGTCCTCAGGACTGCTGTCTCGTGCCCGAGCGGCGCGAGGAGCTGACGACCGAGGGCGGGCTGGACGTCGTCGGTCAGCAGGCGTTCATTGCAGCGGCCTGCGCAAGGCTCAGAGAGCATGACATTCGGGTTGCGCTGTTTATCGATCCGGAGCCGGCTCAGATCGACGCCAGCGCCGCAGCCGGTGCGCAGGTCGTCGAGCTGCATACCGGAACCTATGCCGATGCGCCGTCGCGCAGGGTGCAGGCGGCCGAGCTCGAGCGGATCCGCGCGGGGAGCGAGCATGCCGCGTCGCTCGGCCTCACGGTGCATGCCGGACACGGGCTGCATTATCACAACGTCGGTCCGATCGCGGCGATCGACGAGATCGTCGAGCTCAACATCGGTCACGCGATCATCGCCCAGGCCCTGTTCGACGGGCTCGGTCAGGCCGTCGCGCGGATGAAAACGCTGATGCAGGACGCACGCACGCGATGATCTTCGGAATCGGCACCGACATTCTCGAGCTCAAGCGCGTGGAGCACGTTTACCGTCGTTTCGGCGACCGCTTCGCCGAGCGGCTTCTGCTCGAGGAAGAATACGCGCTGTTCCTGAAATCCAGGAACAAGACGCGATTTCTCGGCATGCGCTTCGCCGCCAAGGAAGCGGTTGCCAAAGCGCTGGGCACGGGGTTCAGCAACGGCATCTGGGTTCGCGACGTAGGCTCCGTGCCGAATGCGCTGGGGCAGCCACAGGTCGTGTACTCGGCGCGCGGGCGGGCGGTTTGCGAGCAGCTCGGGGTAGGGGAAGGATTTCTGACGCTGACGGACGAGGCCGGGCTCATCGTGGCCGTCGCCGTCCTGATGCGCAGCGCGGATGGAGTGGGCGCATGATGAACGTACTGTGCTTCGATATCGAGACGATTCCGGACACCGATTTCGGCCGCAAGCTTTACGATCTCGGCGATCTCGACGACGAGACCGTCGCCAAGGTGATGCGGTTCAAGCAGATGCAGGCGCGGCAGACCGATTTTCTGCCGCTGCCGCAGCATCGCATCGTCGTCATTTCGGCCGTGCTGCGCGATTCGGACGGTTTGCATATTTTCAGTCTGGGCCAGGAGCAGGGTGACGAGGCTGAGATCGTGCAGCGGTTTTTCGACGGTCTCGAGCGGCGCAGCCCCGATCTCGTGTCGTGGAACGGCTCCGGTTTCGACCTGCCCGTCTTGCATTACCGGGCGCTGCTGCACGGCGTAACGGCAGCCCGATACTGGGAGATCGGCGACACCGATCGCGACTATCGCTACAACAACTATCTGAGCCGCTTTCACTGGCGACATATGGATCTCATGGATGTGCTCTCGGGCTTTCAGTTCGGCGGCCGCGCCTCGCTGCAGCACACGTCCGTATTGCTCGGTTTGCCGGGCAAGCTCGGCATGAGCGGGGCCGATGTCTGGGACTATTATCGCGACGGCAAGTACGACGAGGTTCAGCGTTACTGCGAGACTGACGCGGTCAACACCTACCTCATCTACCTGCGCTTCGAGCTCATGCGCGGCGTCCTCGACCAGGCCCGGTACGAGCAGGAGGTTCAGCGCGTGCGCGACAAGATCGAACGTTCCGACGAGCCCCACTGGAAGGAATTCAGTGCCGCCTGGCAGGCCGATGGCGACGCGGGCTGACGGAATCGACGAGCCCGTCGCTGCCGACGTCATCGATCTGAGCCACGACGGTCGCGGCGTCAGCGAGGTAGATGGCCGCCGGGTCTTTGTGCCTGGCGCGTTGCCCAACGAGCGTGTGTTGCTAAAGGTCCGCAAGCGCCGGCGCCGCTATCAGGAAGCCGAGCTTGTCGAGGTCGTGGAACCCGCGGCGTCGCGAGTCGAGCCCGGCTGCCCGTATTTCGGCGTCTGCGGCGGCTGCTCGCTGCAACATCTCGATTATCCGGCGCAGGTGGAGTTCAAGCAGGGCGTGTTGCGCGAGGCGCTGCGCCGGATCGGCAGTCTCGAGCCGCCCGAGTTCGAGCCGGCAATCACCGGTGCGCAGTGGCACTATCGGCGGCGCGCGCGGCTCGGGGTCAAGTACGTCGAGGGCAAGGGCCGCGTTCTCGCGGGGTTTCGCGAGCGGTCGGCGCCGTTTCTCACCGATATGCAGGCCTGCCGGAACCTCGTCCGGCCAATGGATCGACTGCCTGAAGTCCTTTCCGCGACTCTCGCATCGTCGCCGCTCAGGAACCGGATCCCGCAAGCGGAGATTGCCGTCGGGGACGACGCGGGTGCGATCATTCTGCGCGTGCTCGACCCGCCGGGAGCCGGGGACCTCGAAGCCTTTGCTGCGCTCGGGCAACAGCTCGATGCCGATATCTACCTGCAGACGGGCGGGCCGGATTCGGTGCGTCCGCTCGACGCGTCGCCGCGGCAGCTGGCTTATTCGCTCGACGCATTTGCCGTCCGGCTCGAGTTCGAGCCCGGCGACTTCATTCAGATCAACGCCGAGATCAACCAGGCCATGGTCGAGGCGGCGATCGGGGCGGCCGAGGTGACCGCGAGCGACCGGGTTCTCGATCTTTACTGCGGGCTCGGCAATTTCAGCCTGCCGATCGCGCGCCGGGCCGGGGCCGTGACCGGAATCGACGGGACGGCCTCGCTGATTGCCCGTGCCGCGCGCAACGCATCGATCAACGGCATCGACAACACGCAGTTTCTCGCGGCCGACCTCGATCAAACCGATTGGCCGTTCTTCCGCCAGCCATTCGATCTCGTCTTCCTCGACCCGGCGCGCGCCGGGGCGGAGACGGCCGTTGCCGCCATGTCGACGATGCAGCCGCGCCGGATCGTCTACGTCTCATGCGATCCCGGCACGCTGGCCCGCGATGCCGGCGAGCTCGTTACGCGGCACGGCTACCGTCTGACCTCGTTGCGGGCGCTCGACATGTTTCCGAACACGCATCACGTCGAAGCGATTGCCGTGTTCGATCGGGTTAACTAGCGCGATGATCACCGTCGACGTGTCCCGGCAGCGACTGCGGCATGTCGATGCGGCGGGCACGGCGAGGTCCTGGCCGGTCTCGACATCGAAGTTCGGCCTCGGCGAGCAATCGGGCAGTTTCAAAACGCCACGCGGGCGGCACCGGATTCGGGCCAAGATCGGGACGGGCGCGCCGCGCGGTGCGGTCTTCGTCGGCCGGCGCGCGACGGGGGAGATCTACAGCGAGGCGCTCGCGAAGGCCCATCCCGAGCGGGACTGGATTCTGACGCGCATTCTCTGGCTTTCGGGCCTCGAGCCCGGGCGCAACCGCTTCGGCGACGTCGATACCATGCGCCGCTACATATATATTCACGGGATGCCCGACTCCGAGCCCTGCGGCACGCCCGGCTCGATCGGGTGTATCAGGATGCGAAACGACGACATTGTCGACTTCTTCGAGCGCGTCGATATCGGTGCTGTCGTGACTATCGAGTGAGGTGAGCCGTTGACCCTGGGCCCGTTGATGATCAGTCTGGAGGGTACCGAGCTCGGCAGCGACGAGCGCGCGTGGCTCGCGTCGCCTGTCGTCGGCGGTGTCATCCTCTTCAGCCGAAATTTCGCCGATCTCGATCAGTTGACGGCGCTCGTTGCCGAGATCCACTCATCGCGCTCGCCGCCGCTACTCATCGCCGTGGACCAGGAGGGTGGTCGCGTGCAGCGATTCCGCGAACCGTTCACGGTCCTGCCACCGATGCGGGCGCTCGGCCACTGCTATGACCTCGATCCGCGTGCAGCCCGGAATGCCGCCCTCGACTTCGGCTGGCTGATGGCGGCAGAGCTTCTGGCCGTCGGCATCGACCTGAGCTTCGCCCCGGTCGTCGATCTGGATCTCGGGCTCGCGGAAGTCATCGGCGACCGGGCAATTCATGCCGAAGCCGAGGTCGTGGCAGAGCTTGCCGACGCATTTGCCGACGGCATGAATGCCGCGGGCATGACGCCGACTGCCAAGCACTTTCCGAGCCACGCCGGGGCGCATGCGGATTCGCATACGCATTTTGCGCTCGACCGCCGCGACCATCCGGAGCTGTTCGACGACCTGCTGCCCTATCGTCGCCTGATCGCTTCCGGGTTGCATTCGATCATGATCGGCCACGTGGCGTTTCCGCTGCTCGACGAGTTGCCGGCCAGTCTGTCTCGATGGTGGATCACGACCGAGCTGCGCGGCAGTCTGCGATTTTCCGGGGCCGTCATTTCGGACGACATGAGCATGGCCGGCGTCGGCGAGTACGGCTCACCGACCGAGCGCATTGGGCGCGCGCTCGAGGCGGGGTGCGATATGGTTCTTTTGTGCAACAGTCCCGAGGCAACCGGCGAAGTGATCGACAGTCTCGCAGGCTACAGCGATCCCGCGGCACAACTCAGGCTGACGCGACTGCACGGGCGCTCGGCATCCGACCTCGCAACGCTGAGGCAGTCGCCGCGCTGGTCGGCGGCAAGGCGCTCGATCGACGCCTTGCTCGAGAAGCCGTCACTGGAGCTCGAAGGATGAGTCAGCGCAATGAATGATCTGACCGCCATGGCATTGCCCGACGGCGCGCGGCTCGTGTTCTCCGAGGCTGAGGTCTCGGCCGCCATTCGGGAGATGGCCCGGCAGATCAGCGAGGATCTCAGTGAAAGCAATCCCATCGTGATTCCCATATTGATGGGCGGCGCATTCACCGCATTCCGCTTGTGCCAGGAATTCCTGTTCGAATACGAAATGGACTCGATTCGCGTCGCGCGGTACTGGCCGCACACCAGCGGAGAGCCGCATTGGTATGCCAGGCCCTGTCTCGAGCTCGCGGGAAGGCACGTGCTGCTGGTCGACGACGTGCTCGATCGCGGCATAACGCTGCATGCCGTGGAGCATGAGCTCAGGCGGATGCAGACGGCCGGCGTCAGCACCGCCGTTCTGGTCCGGAAGTCCGTCGATCCCAAGATCGATCGCCCGGCCGTGGATTACGTCGGCGTCGACGCGCCGGATCAGTTTCTGTTCGGCTGCGGCATGGATTTCGACGGGCGCTGGCGTGGCCTGCCTGCCCTGTACGCCGTCGATTCGGACTGAAAGCGATCAGCCCCGGCAGTTTGTGATCGGCGTCACGGACCGGGCCGTGCGACTGGGCCAAGATCGGCCGATCGACCTGAGATTATTGTCACATGGGACGCCCGACCAACGAACTTTTTCGCGAAATCGTCTCGCTCGGTTCCCAGGCCGTCCTCGTCGTCGACGTTTCCAAACCCCATTTCCGTATCGCTTACGCGAATCGGGCGTATGAGGCGCTGTCCGGCTTCCCCGCCGAAGCGCTCGAAGGCACGCCCTGGCTCGAGTCCGCGGCCATGGATGAGTCCGCTGCGGAATTCGTCCGTCTCACCGAGATCGCCACCGCCAGAGAGCCCGGCGCGCTGCGCTTCCCGTTCTTCGGCCGCAACGGCGACATCTGGGCTGCCTCGCTGAAGCTGACTCCCCTCAAGTCCGGTGCGGGGACAGAGCGCTTCGTGCTCGTGGAGCACACTGTCGAGCCCGGCGCCAGGCCAGGGGCCGCCGACCAGGCCGGTAACGCTTTCGCCGCTCAGCAGGCGCTCGCGAGCCTCGAGCGAACCGATGCCGTGACGGGTCTCCTGTCCGGCACGGAGTTCCGGCTGATGCTCAAGCGCGAGCTCGCGGTCGCGCGTCGCGGCAGGCACAACGTCCACCTGATGCTGTTTTCGATCCCGGAGCTCGACGTCTATCGCGAAACCTTCGGGGCGGCGGCCGCCGATTCGTGTATCCGCATGATCGGCGCCCAGATCGCGGGCACGTTTCGCCGGGCCTCCGACCTGAGCGCGAGGATCGGCGCGTCGACGCTGGCGGTCTCCGTGACGGGCCAGGAACGGGAGCAGGTTCTGGGGCTCGTGGCGCAAGTCGAACGCAAGTCGCGCAATCTCGGGCTGCACAACCCGCGCGGTCGGCTCGGGCGCTACATCGTGGTGCAGGGCGTGACGGTGGCGGCCGATCCCGCCACGGACGATGTCGATGGGTTGATGGCGCGGGCCGAAGCCGCGCTCTATGCGCGGAGCGAGAAGCCGTCGCGCGCGGCCTCGGGTTCGGTCTGAACCAGGTCAGCCGACCGGCCGGCTGCCCGCGGCCAGGTCGTCTTCTTCTATCTCCGGCGCGCGCGTAATCCGCACCAGCACACCGAATAGCGGGTGATCGATGTAATGCAGATCATCGCGGCGGATCGCCGTGCGCTCCGTTGTCAGCCGATAGCTCGCGGCATACGCCAGTGGTGCAAGTCCCGGAAACTCCGCGGGCTCCCATAAAGATCCGTCGCCATCGAAGTACTCGAGGTCGAGCGCGACACGCAGGAAGCGACGCAAAGACACCTCGACCGTGCCCGTGGGGTTAGTGATTCCGAAGTGCCTGAGGTCGATGGCCACGGAGCGATCGGTATCGACGCCTACCTGCGCCCAGCCTGCGTGACCGAGCACGTTGTAAGCGCCGAGGCGATCGAGCCGCGCCCTGGCTTCACCGAGCTCGAGCTCCGCGCGGCCCAGTAATCGAAACTCTCCCGGCAAGATCTCCTCCTGCGCGGCGCCGGACGTTCGCGGGCCGGATTCGTGCTCGATGAGCTCGAGCCGGTCGCCCGGGGTCGTCTGCTCGAGCCCGGAGGCGCCGAGCCCGGAGGTGCTGGTGTCGGATGTCGCGGCCGACTGAGTGTCGGGTGCCGCCGCCGGTTGGGTCGCGGCGACGAGGCCCGCATCGAAAACGCGCTCGAGCTCTATCGACGGCAGGCGCAACAAGCGTGGCGCGGGCCCGGGGGGCAGTTGCTCGAGACCGTGGCGAAAGTTCTCTTCGCCCGGGTCGCCGGCGTTATAGGCGAAGACGATGAGCTCGACGTGATAGACGCGATCGGGTTCGACGGCGGGGTCGCCGGGTCCGGGACCGTTCGCCTGTCCCGAAGCGGCGCCGGCGGCAATCAGGGTCAGACCGATGATCAGCAACGTCCGCATGGCCTGATTATAGCCCGGGACGTCAGGCAACCCTGGCCTCTTCTGCCGGTTGCGTTGCGCCGAGCCGGATCAGCAAACGCTCGAGCCCCTCGATGCGCGCCTCATCCTCTACCGCCGGTTTCCATCTGAATCGAAGCCCGTACGATCCTTCGAGCGAGTAGCGTTCCGGCGACTCGGCGACGAGAGACACGAGCGCGGTCGGATCGACGCTCGCGTGGGCGCCGAAACGGATCGAGCCGCCGTTTGCCGACGCCCGGAGTTTGTCGACGCCGAGACTGCTGGCGAGCAACTTGAGCCAGGTCACGGCAAACAGGTTTTCCGTCGGTTCCGCGAGACGGCCAAAGCGGTTGATCATCTCGACCTTGAGATCGTCGAGCTCGCTGCGCGTGGTCGCGTTGGCGATTCGCTTGTATTGCACCAGGCGCATGTAAACGTCCGGCATGTAGTCCTCGGGAATCAGCACGGCGAGGCCCGTCTCGACTTCCGGCCCGTGATGGAACGGATCCTCGAGCGCGGGCTCGCGGCCGGCTTCGAGCTCGGAGACGGCACGCGCGAGCAGCTCGTTGTACAGCGTGAAGCCGATGGCCTGAATCTGCCCGCTCTGATCCTCCCCGAGCAGCTCGCCGGCGCCACGGATCTCGAGGTCGTGCGTTGCGAGCGCGAAGCCCGAGCCCAGGGCCTCGAGCGAGGCAATCGCCTCGAGCCGCTTCTGCGCGTCGTCGGTCATGGCCCGTTTCGGCGGCGTCAGCAGGTACGCGTAAGCCTGATGATGGGATCGGCCGACGCGGCCGCGCAGCTGGTGCAGCTGGGCCAGGCCGAGATGGTCGGCCCGGTTGACGACGATCGTATTGGCGGTCGGCACGTCGATTCCGCTCTCGATGATGGTCGTGCAGATGAGCATGGCGAAGCGCCGGTGATAGAAGTCGAGCATGACCGATTCGAGCTGGCGTTCCGACATCTGTCCATGCGCAACGCGCATCTCGGTCTCTGGCAACAGCTCGCGCAGCCGCTCGGCGATCGATTCGATGTGTTCGACGCGGTTGTGCACGAAATAGACCTGACCGCCGCGACGAATCTCGCGCAGGACGGCCTCACGGATGCCCTGATCCGACCATTCGCCGACAAAGGTGCGGATCGAAAGACGGTCTGCCGGCGGTGTCGCAATGATGGATAGATCGCGCAGCCGCCCGAGCGTCATGTTCAGGGTTCGCGGGATCGGCGTGGCCGTCAGCGTCAGCACGTGGACGTCGGCCCGGTAGCGCTTCAGCAGTTCCTTGTGCTTGACGCCGAAACGGTGCTCCTCATCGATGATGACGAGACCGAGCTTGCGAAACCGAACGTCGGACTGGAGCAGCTTGTGGGTGCCGATGACGATATCCACGCTGCCCGCCGCGAGGCGTTCCAGGACCTCGGCCGTTTCCTTGCGGTTGCGGAACCGGGACAAGAGCTCGACCTGAACCGGCCAGTCCGAGAACCGGTCGGCGAAGGTCTGAAAGTGCTGCTGTGCCAGTAAAGTGGTCGGCACGAGCACGGCGACCTGGTAGCCGGCCTGGACCGCGCTGAAGGCGGCCCGCAGCGCGACCTCGGTTTTGCCGAAGCCGACGTCGCCGCAGACGATGCGGTCCATCGGTTTGCCCGAGGCCATGTCGGCGATGACGGAGTCGATCGCTTCCTGCTGATCCTCGGTTTCCTCGAACGGGAATTCGCCGGCAAACCGGCTGTACTCGGCGTCGGCGGATTCGATCAGTGTGCCCTGACGCGCGGCCCGCTGCGCATAGAGATTCAGGAGCTCGGCCGCGACGTCGCGGGCCCGTTTCGCTGCCTTGCGCTTGGCCTTTTGCCACTGGTCGGAACCGAGCCGGTGCAGCGGCGCCTGTTCCGGGGACGCGCCGCTGCACCGGCTCGGTTCCGACCAGTGGCAAAAGGCCAAGCGCAAGGCAGCGAAACGGGCCCGCGACGTCGCGGCCGAGCTCCTGAATCTCTATGC
>DATCZB010000014.1:0-16461 GCA_036526155.1 Gammaproteobacteria bacterium | reverse complement strand
TGATTCGCAACTACATTAACTCGTCGCGTGCCGAGCGCGGCCTGCTCTGAGCGGCCGGGCGAGAAGATTCTTTAGAAACCTGCGAAGTCCTCAGAAAGGGAAGCTGGCGCTGCCTGTGAATTAATGGGGAACCGTCTGCGTTTCCGCAGCGGGCCAGCTTGGGGAGGGTCTCACGTCGACATGACGATCGAAACTGGGTTGTTGCGTCTCGAGCGCGCCTGCATAACAGTTGTCGGGGCAAGCCTTCTCGCGTTGCAGGCTTCGAGTGCCCTGGCGCAGCCGGCTGCAGATTCCGCCAGCGAGGGCAAGACGATCCAGATCATCCGGGTCGACGCCGCACCGGTCATCGACGGGGTCATCGACGACACAGTCTGGTCGCTGGCCGAGCCCGTCGTCGACCTGCACCAGGTCAACCCGGTCGAGTACGATGCGCCATCGGAGCGGACCGAGATTCGCCTGCTTTACGACGACGAAGCGCTGTACGTTTCGGCGCGGCTCTGGGACAGCCAGCCAGACCGCATCACGGCCCAGGTTCTGCGCCAGGGCGAAGATCTCGGCAACGAGGATCGGTTCGCAATCATTCTCGATCCGAACCTCGATCGGCGCAGCGGCTATCGCTTTCAGGTCAACGCGAACAGTGTCCGCTGGGATGCGCTCTATGCCGACACTTCCGACACGCAGAGTGACTGGGAGGGCATCTGGCGCGCGCAGGCCACGATCGACGACCAGGGCTGGACGGTCGAGATAGCAATCCCGTTCAAGACACTCTCGTTCGATCCGGATGGCGAGGCATGGGGCGTAAACTTCGAACGCACGATTCAGCGCAACGATGAGTCGCTTGCCTGGGTTTCGCGCAACCGGCAGCTCAACCCCGGTATCGCGGGCACGGCCGTAGGGTTCCGTGAGCTGCAGCAGGGTCGGGGGCTCGACATTGTGCCGTCCGTCGGTGCGCAGGGCAGGCGGAGCTTCGGCGCAACGGCATCGACCGATACGGATCTCGAGCCCTCTCTGGATATCTTCTACAAGCTGACGTCGTCGCTGAATGGCGCACTGACCTTCAATACCGATTTCTCGGCGACCGAAATCGACGACCGCCAGGTCAATCTCACCCGCTTCAGCCTGTTCTTCCCTGAGAAGCGCGACTTTTTCCTGCAGGATGCCGATATCTTCCAGTTCGGGCGCATCGGCGGCGGTGGCGGAAACCGAAACTTTCGTGGTGGCGGCGGATTCGGCGGCGGTGGTGGCCAGAACGGTATGCCGTTCTTCTCGCGCCGCCTCGGTCTGAGCCCGACCGGTCAGCCGGTCGATATCGAGGCCGGTGCCCGGGTCAGCGGGCGTGTCGGGCGCTGGAACATCGGTTCGCTGGTCGTCCGGCAGGGTGAATTCACGAATGGCGGCGAAGTGGTCGATGCCCAGGACATCCTGGTCGGCCGAATCTCGGCAAACGTGCTCGGCGAGTCTAATGTCGGTGTCATCTTTACCGACGGCGACCCGCTGTCCAACGAATCGAACTCGATCTACGGCACCGATTTCAACTACCGCAACACGCGCTTGCCCGGCAACAAAGTCATCTAAGCCAATGCCTGGATGCAGGAAACCGACACTCCCGAGTTTACCGACGACAACAACGCCTATGGTTTCGGGATCAGTTCGCCGAACAGCACGGGCTGGAATGGCGGCGTTTCGGGCAACCAAATCGAAGAGAACTTCGACCCGGCCGTGGGTTTCGTGAACGAAACCGGCATACGCAGCCTGTCGAGTGAACTCGGTTACCGCTGGCGCTTCGGTGGCGACAGGATGATCAGGACGATTCAGTTTTCGACCAACGCCTCGCGTACAGAGTTGCTCGAGACGGGCCTTCTGGATCGCCAGGACTCGAGAGTGCGCGTCAGCGTCACGACGCGGAATCAGGACAGTATCTTCCTGAATTTTTCGTCGAATAAGGAGAACATCCCGTTTAATTTTCCGATCTATCGGCCGTCGAACGTCTTTCTGGATCCGTCAGATCCTTCATACCCCTCTGACTATGACCCTCAGGATCCGTGTGCATCCACCGTGGTCGTCTGCATTCTCCGGGGCAGCTATAGCTGGGATTCAGTCAGCCTCGGAATGCGGACCGGCGAGCAGCGCAAGGTCTCCGCATTTTTCAGTTTCACGACCGGCGATTACTACGACGGCGAATCGAAGAACATCAATTCGAACATTTCGTGGCGCCCGTCAAGGAAGCTCAGCATTTCCGGTGGCTACAGCTTGAGGGATGTCGACCTGCCCGGTGGCAGTTTTCAGGTCCGACAGAGCGATCTCTCGGTCAGCTACGCATTCTCGTCGACGCTCTCGTGGGTCAACCTGATTCAGTACGATAACTTCTCCGAGGTCATCGGCTTCAACAGTCGCCTGCACTGGATTCCGGAAGCCGGGCGCGAAGGCTTCATCGTTTTCAATCACAATGTGCGGGATCGCGACAAGAATGATTCGTTTCACTCGATCGACGCGGATGTTTCGGTCAAGTTCAGCTATACATTGCGTTACTAGGTCCGATTCGACAATGGTCGTTACTCAGCTGTTAATATTTGCTCCGTGCGACGATATATCCACAACTTGCGTTCACTCCGCGCGGTGATGCCACTCGTCGCGCTCGCTGTCTGGGCGCCTCAGGCCTTTGCCCAGGGGGATGCAGAGCGCGGCAAGGTGCTGTATCCCGTCTGCGCCACGTGTCACGGTGACAATGCCCAGGGTATGCCCGACATGAACGGGCCGGCCCTCGCGGGGCGCGAAGGCTGGTACCTCAGACGTCAGTTACAGAACTTCAAATCCGGCGCGCGCGGAAGCGACAGCCGGGATATCTATGGCCTGCAGATGGCGCCGATGGCGCAGCTGCTGCAGGACGACCAGGCGATCGCCGACGTGGTCGCCTACATTGCGAGTCTCGAATAGTCGTTCCGATACTTCCGGGGGAAATCAGAATGTCAAAAGAAGAAATCCACGAACCAAGACGCAACGCGCTCAAGGGCGGTCTTGCGCTAGGCGGGTATGCGGCGACGGCGGGCATGCCGTTCTGGTCGGAGCTGGCGCTGGCGCAAGGGGAGGAGCTCGTGCCTTTCAGCGACATGCCCGAAGGCTACGCCGCGCCGCCAAAAGCGCCCGGTGGCGGGTACTGGCAAAATACGAGCCTGATCGACAGTTTTTATACTCCGAACGATCGGTTCTACGTCGTCCAGCATTATGGCCAGCCCGAGATTCCGGAAAGCGAGTTCGAGCTCACGATTACGGGCCTGGTTGACCGTGAATTGCGCTTCAGCCTGGCTGATCTCAAGCAACGCGACAAGGTAGAGGTCGACGCCGGGTTCGAGTGCGGTGGCAACCGCGGAGCCGGCATATTCCAGGGCCTGATCGGCAACGCGCGCTGGGGCGGGGTTCGTTTGCGCGAGCTGTTGCAAGAGGCGGGCCTGAAGCAAAACGGGATAGAGGTCGTCTTTTACGGGGCGGACATCGGGGTTGAGAACGTGCGCGAAACCGATGTTGAGGTGGCGTTCGGTCGCAGCATGCATTTCGAGGACGCGCTCGATGCCGACGCCATTCTCGCTTACGAGATGAATGGCGAGCCGCTGCCGCTCTTTCACGGCGCACCCCTCCGGTTGCTCGTTCCCGGCTGGTACGGCGTCTCCAACGTCAAATGGCTGAAGCAGATTCATGTGCAGGACCGACGCTACATGGGCCGGTTCATGGCGCGTGACTATGTGACGCTGAGCAAGCGAATCATCGGCGGCGAGGAGCGTTGGGAAGAGCGCTCCGTGACCAAGATGCGGCTCAAGTCTTCGATCATTCGCGTGACGCGCCGCGGGTCGGATCACACGATCATGGGCTTCGTGCTCAATGACGGGACCCCGATCCGGTCGGTGGAGGTCAGGATCGACGACGGTCCCTGGCGCGAGGCCGAGATCGACCCGCAGTCCAGCAAGTATTCCTGGAAGCTGTTCCGCTACGCCTGGGATAATCCATCGCGCGGCGAGCATACGATCGTCTCGCGCGTGACCGACATCAATGGTCAGGTTCAGGCGACAGCCGACGAGATGCCCGAGAAGCCGTCACGCTGGGAGAACTACGGGCAGTTCCCCCGCACGGTCGTCATCTAAAAAGGGGTCAGACCCCATTTTCGGGAAATGGGGTCTGACCCCTTTTCCAGAGCTAGCCTCGCTCGTTGATGCGAACGCCGTCCTGTACCCGATCGCTCGGGTGCATGATGACGTGCTCGCCTGCTTCGAGGCCGGCGATGACTTCCGCCTGCAGGTCGCTGCGACGCCCTATCGTGACGTGCCGGAGTTCGGCCCGGCCGTTGGCGGCGACAAAGACGGCCCACTGAGTGCCGTCCCGAAATAGCGCCAGAGCGGGCACCGTCAATGTATCTTCCGCCTCCCAGAGCACGACGCTGACGTCGACCTGGTAGCCGTGCGCCAGTCTCGACCACTCGTCGCCCGGGCTCGTCAGGTCGATGATGACGTTGACACGCTGCTCTTCGATGCCGAGCGCCGAGATCTTGGTGAAGCCGAAGGGCTCGACAACGCGCACATGGCCTTCGAGCGCCGCGTCCCCGCCCCAGCGCTCGATAATGACGCGCTGACCGGGTTCCACCTGGACGGCGTCGGATGACAGCAGGTCGGCCACGATTTCGAGCTCCCGTGGATTGCCGATCTCGACCAGCGGGTCGCCTGCCGCAACGACGCCTTCGCTCTGCTGAATGATCTGCAGGATTCGCCCGTCTACGGGAGCGCGCAGCACCACGCAGGCGCAGCTATCCGTCTCGGCTCGCGCCTCGGCCGGCGACACCAGCATGGCTCGCGCCCGTTCGAGCTCGAACAATCGAACATCGAGTGCCGCCTGCGCCGTCGCGAGCGCGGCCCGCCGAGTTCGGAATGCTCTCTCTGCGGCGTCGAGCTCGCGTTCCGAAATCGTGCCGCTCTGAATCAGCTCGACGGCGCGATCGTGCTCGCGCCGCGCGAACTCGAGCTCGGCTTCGGCCTGCTCGACCTGGGCGCGGGCGAATTCCTCCGCCGATTCCGCGGCTCGCACGTCGGCCTGCGCCTGCGCTTCACTGCGCGGATCGAGGAACGCGGGATCGATCGGCTCGATTTCGGCGACGGCGGTTTCGCCCGCGGTCACCGGGTCGCCGACGTGCAGGTCGATTCGGTGCATGCGTCCGGCGACCGATGCAGACAACACGTAGACATCGTGGACCCGCGTTTTCCCTTCCTCGTCCACGGTGACGATGAGCTCGCCGCGACCGACTTCGGCGACATCGACGACCACGGGCTGCGGGCGGAAGGCGAATACCAGGCCGACACCGACCAGCGCCGTCAGCGTGCCCCAGAACGCGAGCCTTCTCAGTGTTACGTTCACGTTTTCATTCCCTGGTCTTGAGTACCCGTATCAGATCGAGCGCCGCGATGCGCCGGCGC
Source organism: Gammaproteobacteria bacterium (assembly GCA_036526155.1). Taxonomy (GTDB): domain Bacteria; phylum Pseudomonadota; class Gammaproteobacteria; order Steroidobacterales; family Rariloculaceae; genus DATCZB01. Next base: position 11,008 of record DATCZB010000014.1, on the reverse strand, counting down.
GCCAGCGCAGCAGACGCGGTGGTTGCCAGCAGGGCGAACAAGATAGCCCAGCCATAGGTCGGAGCCGAAATGGCAAACGGCATTCTGAACAGCTCCGTATCGAATGCTTTGGCCATGACGAGAGACAGCCAGTACCCGACTATGCATCCGAAAGGCAGCGCAATAAAGATCAATACCGCAACTTCGCCGAGCAGGATGTAGGAGATCTCGCCTCTGGTAAACCCGAGCACGCGCAGTGTCGCAAGCTCCCGCCCGCGCTCGGACAGGGCGATCCGCGCGCTGTTGTAGGTGACGCCAAATCCCAGGGCACACGCAAACACCGTGAATACGGTGATATAGACGAGCGTGCTCTCGCCGACCGTTTCGTAGAACGCATCGATCGCAGCCTGCCGCAGCATGATTGCGCTGACCTCGGGCGTCTCCTTGAGCTCGGCGAACAGCGCCGCTTCGGCGCTCGTGTCCACGAGCAGATCGACGTACTGGGCTGACGGACGGACCTCCAGCCAGCGGTTCAGGGCGTCGAGGTCCATGTACGCCGGCATCGCGATTGTCGCCTCGAATATGGCAGCAACCGGAATCAAGCCCGATGGCCGGCGCCCTTCGAGCACGTCGACCCAGACTTCGTCGCCAATGCCGACGCCGAGTTTCCCGGCGAGATAGGAGCCAAGCGCGAGACCCGCAGGCGGCACGGCTACGCTACTGCCGCTGGCCTCATCGTAAATCGGCTGCAGCCGGTTCGTTGCCGCCTTGCCGATGATGCCGCCCCGATGCCGTCTGGAGCCGACCGACAGGTCGGCCGCCACCGCCCGCCACGGCTCCGCAGTCAGCACGCCGGGCATGTGTTCGAACTCGCGCACGACATCCATCGATTGCGCTTCTGCGAGCCCGACACTCATGGTCTGGTGTTGTGCCTCGAAGAAGAAACTCTGGGCCATGTAGTCGATCGTGTCGTTCCACTGCAGCGCCATGATCAGCAGCCCGACCGCCATCGCGACCCCTGCCGACGTCAGCGCGGCGCGCACCGGCCAGCGGGCAATCTGCCTTAACGCGATTCGGGTCGGCTGGTCCAGCCAGCCGGTCAGGCGCACGTCGGACAACCGGCTGCGCCGGTAGACCGTCGGCGCCGGCGGTCGCATGGCTTCGGCCGGGGGCAGCCGGACTGCGCTGCGGACCGCGCCGATGGCGCCCGCGACCGTGGTGGCCACGCTGACGGCGCCCGCTATGACGAAGGCATCCGGGCTCGGCCGATAGATCAAGAGCGGAAACCGGAACAGGTTGGCATAGAGCTCGGTCGTGTAGCGCCCGAATAATCCGCCGAGCACCCAGCCGATCAGACAGCCGACGCAGGCAATCGCGATCACGAACTTGATGTAGTGCCAGGCGATTTCCGGGTTCGTATAGCCGAAAGCCTTGAGCAGCCCGATCTCGCTGCGTTCGGTGGCGATGAGTCGGGTCAGGACCATGTAAGTCAGGAACGCCGCGACCAGCAGGAAGATCACGGGGAGAATTCGCGATGTCGATCGCAGCTGATCCATCTCGTTCATGACGAACCAGTTCGACAGCTGGTCCGCGCGAGGAATGGCGCTCACGCCGCCGTAGGGCTCGAGCAGCCGGTCGATTGCTGCCATGACCGGTTCGGGCGCAGCGCCCCGCAAGAGCGAAACCGTCAGGTCATTGAACGAGTTTTCGAGGTCGAAGGCGGCCTCGAGCGCTTCGCGGTCCATCCAGATGATGCCGAACCGTCGATCGTCAGGGAGCAGTGCGCCGGGGCCCAGCGCATGCACGAACTCCGGCGACAGGGCCGTGCCGACAATGGTGAGCTCGCGCTTGTGACCGTTGATGACGGCCCGGAAATCATCACCGGGTTCCAGGCCGTGGGACTCGGCGAAGCGTTCATTGACGATGACTTCGTGATGGCGATCCGGCTCGATCCAGCGGCCGCTGCGCAGGGCGAGCTGATTCAGACTGGGTTGGCCGCTCGCCGGAATCGAGCTCAGCCGGCCGATAGCAGGCTCGGCGAATCCATCGATGTCCAGCGTCGCGTAACGGGCGATGCGTGTCTGCACAGTCTGGATGCCCGGGATCTCGGCGATTCGCGCTTCGACGTGCTCCGGCACGCGCGTTGCGACGGCAAAGACATCGGCAAATCCGTAGCGGTCGTAATAGGCCGCAGTCGTATCTCTGAGCGCTTCGAGTGTCGACAGCGACATGATCAGCACGCCGACGCCCGAGCCGATCACCATGGCAACAGCCAGCACCTGACCGCGCAGCCGCCAGAGCTCACGGATGAGCTTATGGTCGAGCGCGCTCACGACTCACCAGTGAAGCTCGCGAGGAGCGAGACGTTCCGCATTCTCTTCGACCGCGGCGATCCGTCCGTCCGCGATATGCACGACCCGGTCGGCCATGCCCGCGACTACGGAGTTGTGTGTGATGACGGCCGTGCTCGTGCCGAGCTCGCGGTTCACTTGCTCGATCGCCTCGAGCACCAGGATTCCGGTCTTGCTGTCCAGCGCGCCCGTCGGCTCGTCGCACAGAAGGATTTCCGGTTGCTTGGCTATGGCGCGCGCGATCGCCACGCGCTGCTGCTCCCCACCGGAGAGCTGAGCCGGGAAGTGGTCCATGCGTTTCTCGAGGCCGACCAGAGTCAGCGCATCTTCGGGACGCAGTGGATTCCTCGCGATTTCCGTGACGAGCGCGACGTTCTCCCGTGCCGTCAGGCTCGGGATCAGGTTATAGAACTGAAACACGAAGCCCACATGCTCGCGCCGAAATGCCGTCAGGCCGCTCTCGTCCGCCCCCGTGAGCTCGTGGTCGCGGAATCGAATCGTCCCGGCCGTCGGTGTGTCGAGGCCGCCGAGAATATTGAGCAAGGTGGATTTGCCGCTGCCGGAAGGCCCGAGAAGCACGACCAGCTCGCCCGGGCGCAGCTCGAAGCTCGCGCCCGACAAGGCGTGAATCTCGACCTCGCCGGATCGATACACCTTGGTCAGGTCGCGGGCGACGAGGCCTTCGTGGTCTGGAGTTGCCGGTGCCGACTGCATCCTTTTCCGGTCGTCTCAGCGCCTCAGCGCAGCCGGGCTGCGATCCCGCCGAGTGTCCCGATCAACGCGTCGAAGCGCATTGCCGTTTCTGAGTCCCGCGATGCCGAGTCCAGTGACACGGCGAGCGACTCGATGCGCGCGGCGAGCTCGGCGTCCTGGCGGCCGTCTTCGAGCCGGGATGCAGCGCGCCGCAAGGCGGCGTTGAGGTCCGAGCGCACCGCGCGTGCGAGCGCGTCGTCGCGCTCGAGTTGATCGATATAAGCGCGGGCCACGACCGGCTCGGCCGGCCAGGACACCGCGAACTGCTGTTGCGGGTTGAAAGCGTCGCCCTGATTCGCAAGATTTGCGGCCGCGATCTCGTTGTCGCTGATGAACTCGCTCTCGGAGAGCTCGAATACGTCGAGCCCCCGCACGATCTCGGTCGCGTAAATCCGCCCGTCATACCAGTAGGCCGACCAGTAGCCGCCACCGATCATGACATCCGCGTCGATCGGCCCGCGATCGAAGAATGCGATCTCGATCGGGTTGGCCGAATCCGTAAAGTCGATGACCGAGACGCCGCCCTGATACCAGGCCTGGACGAAGATATCCCGACCCGGCACGGGGATGATGGCACCGTTGTGGGCGACACAGTTCTCTTCTTCAGTCTGGGGCGCCGGCATCTTGAAATACCCGCGGGCTTCGAGCTTGCCGTCGACGATGTCGTAGATCGCGTCCGCACCCCAGGTCAGCGGATCCTGCACGCGACAGCGCGGCCGGCCACCGCCGCCCCACTCGTCGGTGAACAGAACCTTGGTGCCGTTGTTGTTGAACGTCGCCGAATGCCAGTAGGCGAAGCCTTCGTCGACGACGGCATCCAGTCGCACCGGATTCATCGGGTCCGTGATGTCGAACAGGATGCCGTTACCGGAGCAGGCCCCGGCTGCAAGGTTCTTTTCCGGGAACACGGTGATGTCGTGGCACTGGTCGGTGATGCTGGTCCGCTGCGTGTCGTCGCCATGGTCGCCGCCGCGCCAGAGCCCGGCGAGCGTGCCGCGCTCGAGGTCAGCGAACACGGCCGGGCTCGATACGATCCGGGCAGCTGCGGGGTTTTCCACGGGGATCTCGATGACGTCGATGCGGAACAGCGCCGTGCGCTCGTCACCGGCGATATTGCCGACACATCCGGCGAGCTCTTCCTCATCACGGACGCGCGACGTGCCCGAGTTGTAGACGATGATCTTGCCGTCGGCGTCTGGTCCGGCGACCACGGAATGCGTGTGCGAGCCGCGGCAAGTCTGCACTGCACCCACTTGCACGGGCCGGGTCAGGTCGCTGATGTCGAAGATGCGAATGCCGCGGAAGCGCTCGGCGCTTACGTCGTCGGCGACACCCTGTCGGCCACAGTCGAGTCGTCCCCGGCTTTGCTCGACGGACATGATCAGCAGGTTGCCGACGACCGAGACGTCGCCCTGACCGCCCGGACAGACGACCGAGCTGATCAGTGTCGGCAGCTCGCTGTCCGAGAGCCGGTAGATATTGAAGCCATGGTAGCTGCCTGTGATCAGGACATCGTCGAAGAACGCCATGTCCGTGTTCGAGAAACTCAGCAGTGGCGAGCGATTCCAGGGCCGCCTTTCATCCTCAGCGTCTTCGGCGTCTTCGGCATCGTCTTCGTCTGCCGCATTCGCGTCGGCGACAACCTCGCCGGCGGATTCGCCTGCCTCCGCGTCCGCCTCGGTCTCGTCCTCGTCATCGTCATCGTCGCGAGGCGGTCTTTCCGGCGGCAGGCCGGCGGGATTTTGCGGATCGAAGAACCCCGCGGGCTTCGGCAGAGAACCGATGAGATCGAGATTCCATATCGCAACGCCCGCATCGTCGAAGCCCGCGGCAAGACCAACGCGGGGGTCGTCGGAGATCTCGGCCAGGAGCGCGGACATGCGCTCGATCTCGGCCCCCTGATCGTTGCTGACGTCATTAGTGAACTCGAACAGCACGGGCTCATAAGCGGCGCCGCCGGTCGAGTGCAGTTCCTCGACCATGGTCACGGCGCCGGCGTGATGCGCGATCATCAGCTCGAGGAACAGCCGGTCGAACGCCGTGCCCCGGGCCGCCGCCAGCGTCTCCATCTGCTCGGGCGTCGCCATGCCGGCCATCATGTGATCCATTTGCATCGCGTCGTGAGCCGTCGGGTCCGGGACGTCTTCGCTCCGGTCGCGCAGCCACTGCTGCATGAATTCGATCTCGTCCTGCTGCGAGACGTCGATACGTCCGGCAACGTCGCGGATCTCCGAGCGATTGGTGCGGTCGGCAACGAGCCCGGCCATTTCGAGCGCCTGATGGTGGTGCGGGATCATGTCCTGCATGAACCGGACGTCGGCTGCGGTGTAGCTCGTGTCCGCGATATCGCTGGCCTGTCCGGCACTGAGCTCCCGCGAAGGTTGTCCCGGGGGACCCGGCTGCACGATGCGCTGCGCCAGTGCCGACGAGGCGATGGTTGTCAGAATCAGGCCAACGGTCACGCGTGCCAGCGGGTTCAGTGTCATGTCATGTGTGGCCACTGGATCGACTCCTTAATCAGCGGTTCACTGCATTTTCCTGCGGAGGCGTGGCCTCCCGGAGCACCGGGACGGTCAGATGGCGAGGGCTCCCGTGCTGTCGCCGAAGCTCTCCTGCTCGATGCCGAGCTTGTGCAGCATGGCGAGCAGCAGGTTCGACATCGTCGTGTCGGGCGCGTGACGCAGATGCCGCCCGCCCGCGAGCGCGCCGCCCGCGCCGCCCGCCAGCACGATGGGCAGCGGATCGTGATTGTGCTCGTTGCCGTCGCTCATGCCGCTGCCATACAGCACCATGGAATTGTCGAGCAGGCTGCCGTCGCCGTCCGGCAGCGCATCGAGCTTCTCGAGCAGATAGCCGAGCAAGCCGACGTGGTAACGATTGAGGACGGCAAACCTGGCCTTGTTTTCTTCGACGTGCGAATGATGCGACAGGATGTGGAACGCATCGCGAATGCCGCTGGCCGGATACACCGTGTTGCTGAGCTCCGAAGCCAGCTGGAACGTCGTAACGCGCGTGATATCCGCCTGCCAGGCCAGGACCTGCAGGTCGAGCATGAGCTTGATGTGTTCCTCGATGTCGTCGGGTATGCCCGATGGCCGCGGTGGCACGTCGAGATCGGGCGAAGCCCGGTTCCCGGCAGTCTCGATGCGCCGCTCGATCTCGCGGACGTCGGTCAGAAAGGCGTCGAGCCGGATGCGATCAGATCCCGGCAGGTTTGCTTCGAGCGCCCGGATCTGGTCGCTGACGGCGTCGAGCAGGCTCAGCGCCTGGGCCCGCCTGGCTGCGCGTTCCTCGTTGGTGCTGCCGTCGCCGAACAGGCGCTCGAAGACGACCTGGGGGTTTCGCTCCATGGGCAGCGGTGAATCCGGTGCCTGCCAGGAAATCGTATTGCGGTATGCGCAGCTCAGGCCGTCGCCGCAACTCAGGCTGCCTTCGTTGATCATGAGCTCGAGCGATGGCAGCGGCGTGTCCTGGCCGATCGCGGCCGCCGCTACCTGGTCGGCGGTAACACCCAGTCTCGCTTCCGTGCCGGACTGGGCCATCGCCCCGCTCAGGAAAACGGCTGAGGATCGGTTGTGATGCGCGGTCGCTCCGCCGGGCCCGTAGGCCTGCGGATGGCTCAGATCGCTGATGACGTTGATCTTGTGCTTGAGTGGAGCCAGCGGCATCAGAATTTCGCTGAGCTCGAAGCTCGTTCCGGACCCGGCCGGGGTCCAGCGCGACATCGTCGCGCCGTGCGGGATGTAGATAAAGCCGACGCGCACGTTTGGCGCAGACTGCGCGAGCGCGCGTCCCGCCGGGAACATCGACTCGAGCAGCGGCAGCGAGATGGCCGCGCCGGCGCCCCGGAGCACGGCCCTGCGGGAGAGATGCTTGCCAGAAAGAATTCGCACTATTCGGCCCCTTCCTTGACTCGGGTACGGAATGCCTCACTCTCGGCGACGCCCAGCACCAGGGCTGAGAAGCGGTAGTCATCCTGCGCCGCCTGCCTAACGATAGCGCGTATCGTCGGCATATCGTAGTACTCGAGCCGCCTTCCGAGCGCGTAGGTCATGAGTTTCTCGACCGCCGTTGTCACGAAAGCCTCACCGCGGTCGAGCAGGGCGGCGCGCAGCTCGGCCGGGCCGTCGATTGCGGTGCCGTCCGTCAGCACGGCGCTCGCGTCGATCGGACGCCCGTCCTCGGTGTCGCGCCAGCTGCCGATCAGGTCGAAATTCTCGAGCGTGAAACCGATCGGGTCCATGATGGCGTGGCACGAGGCGCAAACGGGATTCTCTCGATGGGCCTCGAGTCGCTCGCGCACGGACAACGCCACCCGGGCTCCGTCATCGCCCTCGAGTGTTGTTTCGACGTTCGGTGGCGGCGTGGGCGGGGGGGAGCCGAGCAGCGTGTCGAGTATCCAGCTGCCCCGAATAACGGGCGACGTGCGGTTGGTCACCGAGGTCAGGGTCAGGATGCTGCCGTGGCCGAGCAGGCCCCGGCGCGGGCTGGCGTCAGGCAGCTCGATGCGGCGGAAATGGCTGCCGCGGATGCCTTCGATGCCGTAATGCGCGGCCAGGTGCTCGTCGACGAACGTGAAGTCGGCATCGAGCAGACGCAGGATGCTCAGGTCCTCGCGCATCACGGTGTCGAACAGCAGCTTGCTCTCGCGTGTCATTGCGTGCCGCAGGTTCTCGTCGAAGTCGGCCGCGTCAGGCGTGACCGACTCGAGCTCGCGCAGGAACAGCCACTGCGAGGCGAAGTTCTCGACCAGCGCCTCGGCCCGTTCGTCGGCGAGCATGCGCAGGATCTCGGAGGCAAAAACCTCGCTGTCGCCGAGCCTCCCGTCAGCGGCGAGCGCGAGCAACTGGTCGTCGGGGATGCTGCTCCAGAGAAAGAACGACAGGCGCGACGCGAGCGCGAAGTCGTCGACCCGGAAGGCCGCCCCGGGCTCGAGGTTTGGCGGCTCCGTCTCGAGTCGATACAGGAACCGGGGGTCGATCAGGATCCGCGCCAGCGCCTGCTGAATTCCGGCCTCGAAGCCGTCGGGTCGCCCGGCCTCGTAGAATTCCATGAGCGCCGGCAGGTCCGACGCCGTGAGCGGTCGCCGGAAAGCCCGGTCGGCCAGGCTCGTGACGATACTGCGCGCACACTCGGTTTCCTCCTCGGCCGATTCCGGTTGGCAGCTCAGAATCCGCTGCCGGCTCGGCGTGTCGCTGATCCCTGTGGCGTTGAACGGACCATCGATTTCGATGCGCTGAATTCCTGCAGTCGGGGCGGGCTCCGAGTAAACGTTGTCGACGCCGCTGCTTCGCCGCGTGTCGATCAGCGCCGCCGTCAGCGTGTGCGGACCGGCTGTCACGGCGATTCGGATGCTGCCGTCGTTGCCGACTTCAATCGGGACGCCGTCGATGGTCAGGTCGACGCGACCCGCTCGGCCACCGAAGCCGCGACCAACGCGGATCTCGTATTCGGCGTCGAGCGGAAACTGATGCTCGAAGCGCAAGCCGCCGCGCGTGCCGAGCGGGAGGCTCTCGAGGTGGCTGTCCTGCCGCAGGTCCGCCGCGACGGGAACGGACACCTGCGTGCGCGTGGCTGTCCGGTCGCCCAGCGCCTGGCGGCTGATCTTCATCGCGGCCGAGACGTAGGACTCGACCAGCGATGGTGAGACCCCGAGCGAGGACGCGATGTTATCGAAGCCTTCACTCGAATCGTCGAGCGGCAGCAGAGTTGACGCGTCGACTTCGAGTTCGAGCAGGTCCCGAATCGCGTTGCCGTACTCGGTTCGGTTGAGTCGTCGAATGGCCGCTGAACCGGTCGGCGGGCGGTCCCGGTCCGCGAGGTCCAGGCGCGACTCGAGTTCGGCGGCGAGCGCGTCGAGATCGTCGCGTGCCGGCCGCGGCTCGTCGGCGGGCGGCATCATGCCGGTGCGCAACTTGCGAACGACGCTTTCCCAGGCTTCCGCATCATGGCTGACCCCGGCGACGTTCTTGTCGTCGAGCCTGAGGTTGCCGGCAAGGTCGATCGCGTTGTGACAATCGACGCAATATCGATCGAGCATCGCTCGAGCCGCGGCGGCATCCGTGTCGCGCCCGTCGAGCACGAGCACGGCGACTCCCGCAAGTGTCGCGACGAGCAGCAAAGCGGCGATGACGGGAGTTCTACGCATCGGTGCTCAGCGCGCCATGAGTCGTTCGATCAGCGCGATCGAGCTCGGTTTGGGTTCGGCCGGGTGGGTTGCGAGAAAGACGCCGCGCGCCCAGTCGAGCGGCGTGCGCCCTTCATTGTCGGCGACATCGAGGCTCGCGCCCTGGTCGACGAGGAATTCGATGATAGGGTCCGAGCCCCGGTTCGCGGCCCCCATGACGGCCGTGATTCCCATCGAGTTGGCGGCGTTGACGTCCATTCCGAGCTCGACGCAAAGCTCGACGGCGTCGAGCAGCGCCTCGGGACCTTCCGTATAGGTCTGCGAGACAACCCAGTTGACTCCGGCCGCCGCCATCAGCGGCGTGGTTCCGTGAAAAGTCGCGAGATGGGCGTCCGCACCATGGTCGAGCAGAAGTCGCATGACGGTCAGGTCTCCCGCGAGCGCGGCCGCGATGAACGGAGTCTGACCGGTGAAGTCGACCCATTCGAGCGTGCCGGTCGTCGCCAGCAGCTGGTTGCGCACGGGCGGCGACTCGGTCGTGCGCGGGTTCGGGTCGGCGCCGCGCGTCAGCAGCAGGCGGACGACATCGAGCACGGGCTCACGGTCGACCACGTGCTCGAAAGTCTGGTTGTGCACGTAGAGATTGCGCACGTTGACGGCCGACCACAGCGGGCTGCGGCCGTACCAGTCCTGGACGTCGAGCTCGGCGCCCCGATCGATCAGCAGCGCCGCCGCTTCCATGCGGTTGTTCGAGATGGCCATGAGCAGCGGCGAGATCCGGTTCGCCTCAGTGCCCTCGATATCGGCACCGGCCTCGAGCAGCAGCTCGACCATGGCCGCATGACCTTCGCGCGCGGCAAAGAGCAGCGGCGTCATGCCGCCGTTGCGGAACGGCCGCATGCCCCGATCCTCCGGCAGACCGCCGCGGACGATGCCGACACCGAAGCTGAAGCCGGGCCGCGAGTTGGGCAGAATCCAGCGCGGCTCGGGCCCGGTTCGCGTGCGCGCGTCGACCTCGGCCCCGGCTGCGAGCAGGGCGTCGGCAATATCGATCGCGCCGAGGCGCGCGGCAAACATCAGCGCCGTCTGCTCGTATTCCGAGTCGCGGGCACTGGCGTCCGCTCCAAGCTCGAGCAACGCCGTTACGGCCGCAAGCTCGCCGCTGCCGGCGGCCGCCATGAGCATGGTTTCGCCAATGGCATCGCGACCGTTGGGATCGGCCCCGGCGGCAACCAGCATCCGGATCATCGCGGCGTCACCGTTCGCCGCGGCAAGATAAAGCGGCCGGACACCGAGGCGGGTGGGCTGCTCGGGATCAGCGCCGGCCGCGAGCTCTGCGCGCACTCGCTCGTGCTCGCCGCGCTCGACGAGCCAGTGCAATCCATCATCGGCCGTGTTCTGCGCCGCCGCGATGGACATGCCGGCAATGGCGGCAAGTAACACCAGGCTGGCTGCGCCAGAGCGCGACCGCTGCCGATCGAGCGCCGATACCGGCATCTATTTCCCCCGGGCTTTCCGCCTCGTTGCTTGGTAAGCTCTCAAGCTTGGGGCTAATCTCTCCGATGCCACCCGCAAATTCAAGCGCGTGGTGCGGATACTCAGCTGCGGGGGCGGCTCATGGCCAGCGGGGATCGATTCGATGCGAGCAAGCGCCGCTTGTCGCGGCGGGCTTTCATGAGTTCCCTGCCCGTCGCCATGGCCGCACCCGCGGCTTTCGCCCAAGCGGACGGGATTCGCCTCGAGAGGCTCAACAGCTTCGAAATCAGGGTCAGCGACACGGCGGCCGCGCTCGACTTCT
>DATCZB010000013.1:0-2460 GCA_036526155.1 Gammaproteobacteria bacterium | reverse complement strand
CGAGCTGCCCGTGAAGCCGGCCAGGCCTGTTGCCTGGACCGGGTGTCGCAGCAGAGCTGCCGCGGACTCATCTGAGCTGTGCTGGCGGTGACAGCTCGCACACGTGAGCCCGGCCAGAGGGTGCGCGCTGTTATTGAAGTCGGGATGCGTATCGCTATGACAAGTCAGGCAACGGTCGTTCTGAGCGCTCGCTGACTCGTCACGAAACGCAAATACGTTGCCGAGCCCGCCTCCGGCGCCGATGTGCTCAGCCACGTCGCCATGGCAGTTCAGGCACGCAGGAGCATTGCCGGTACGATCCCGCCACTCGACGGAATCGAGAAGATCGTGCGGATTGCGGACGGTGGTCTCGAACTTGTCACGGTGGCAAGCTGTACATAGCGCCGTCGTCTGATCGGAACCCAGCTGCGCTTTCGCACTCCCGCAAAGCAGCAGGGCCCCTATGGCGAGCCAGGCTGAGCCACGGACGCGGATCGTTGGTACAACGGTATCGAACATGGTTATTAAGGATAGTCAGGGCTGCAACGGGAATCCCACATCGGTAGATGTGCGTATATATCTGGCATCGCGACTGCCGAAGTCTCTTAGTCTGTGAAGAACACGCTACGCCAGTACTTCGTCGCCTCCTTGCCCGCCGCGTTCGTCGGCGTCGGGAACCTCGGCGATCGCCTCCAGAAAGAGTCTGCTGAAGCAGCCGGCATCTGGCAACTCGGCCTCTTCGATTCTTTGCAGCTATCGTCAGGCGCGGCCGGCAATCTTCTGGTGAGCGTGGCGCTCGGCGCGAGTTTCTTCCTACCGCTGCTAATCACGGTTTCGGTAACGAGCAGAGCCTGGGCCGAGATCTTCTCGAGAACGCGCGGGCGAGGCGTCGATCCGGGCTGGTTCCTGTCGGCCTGGCTCTACGTCCTGCTCCTGCCGGCCACGGTGCCGCTGCATTACGCGGCCCTCGGATTCAGCTTCGGCGCCGTTTTCGGCTGTTACGTATTCGGCGGGACCGGGCGTTACATCGTCAATCCCGCATTGCTCGGGGTGGCGTTCCTCTCGATCTCGTATCCCGATCTCTTTGCGCAGAACCACTGGTTGCCTGGCTCGGACGCTTTGTCTTCGTGGAAGCTCGTGGCCACCGAAGGCATCGAAGCAGCCGCCGCCGGCGGGACGAGCTGGACTGCGCCGTTTCTTGGCCGCGAGATAGGCGCGCTCGGCACCTCGTCCGCGCTCGCCGCGCTGCTCGGAGCGTCCTACCTGATTGCGCGAAGGGTAGCCTCTGCAGGCATCGTAGCCGGTGCACTAGTTGGGCTTCTCCTCACAGCTGAGCTGTTCGGCGAGATTCCCTCGCTCTGGCATCTGGCGCTCGGCAACTTTGCATTCGTGCTGGCCTTCATCGCCACGGATAGGACGACACAGCCCTGCACGACCGTCGGTTGCTGGGCTTACGGAGTCCTGTTCGGTGTGCTGATCATCATTCTGCGCGTAGCCGACCCGGCTCGCCCGGAAGCCACCGTATCTGCACTGCTGCTCGCGAGTCTATGTGTGCCGCTCATCGACCACATCGCCCACGCTACGCCACTGGGCGCCAAGGCCCCTCAGGACGTCGGGCATGAGTGAGCGCGAGTCGGTTGCCAGGACGCTCGGCGTCGCGACCGGTGTGGCGGTCTTCTGCTCACTATTCGTATCGTCGGCCGTGCTCTGGCTGCGCCCTATCCAGCTCGCCTACGCATCGATCGAGCGCAACCGCGCCATCGTGGAGGCAGCCGGCCTCGTCGAGCCAGGGGTCGAACTCGACGAACGAGCAATCGTCGACCGTTTCCTCGATCTCGAAACCCGCATCGTGGATCTCGATGCGGGCGCGTTCTCGGACCCTGTCTCGCCGACCACTTACGACTTTCGGGCCGCGATCGACGACCCGGATCAGACCAGACCCATCCCGGACGAGTTGGATATTGCGAACCTCGGCCGCCGCCCCGTCTATCTGCCCGTCTACCTCCTGCGCGACGGCGCGGGTATCGAACTCATCGTTCTGCCAATCTACGGCCCGGGCATGTGGGCCATGATTCATGGCTTCATCAGCATCCGAGCCGACTTCACGACGATCGCAGGGGTTACATTCTACGAGCACGGCGAGACGCCCGGCATCGGCGACCGCTTCCTCGACCCCGCCTGGCTGGCCCAGTGGCAAGGTCGGCGCGCCTACGACGATACTCGACGACTCGTATTTCGGATCGGCGCCGACGGAGCGACCCCGGCAGCGAACGGCGCGATCGATGCGATAACCGGCGCGACCATAACGACGTCGGCCATCGAAGATCTGGTTCAGTATTGGCTCGGCGATAACGGCTTCGGCCCGTTTCTGGCTACCCAGCGAGGCGCAGCGCAATAATGCTCAGCCGCCTCATCTCCTCGTCTCGCAATACGCTGCTCACCCCGTTACTCGACGGTAATCCGATCACGCTGCAGGTCCTC
>DATCZB010000012.1:0-7777 GCA_036526155.1 Gammaproteobacteria bacterium | reverse complement strand
ATGACGGCTGCCAACGTGCTTGCGAATCAGGGCTGGAGGCGATCGTCGCTTCGGGTCGGTGACGAAATCGTGGCCTTCGTCAACCCGCTGCGTGAACCCGTTACCCTGAACGACGGGAGCCAGGGCGGGCTCTACGTCGGCGTGATCCTGGCAGACGGTTCGACCCTGGGCCGAACCGACGGCGCCGGCGAATACTCCGACAACTAGCCCCGCTCCGGCGTCGTTGACCAGGGCTTCGGCCGGCTCGACTAGCCGGGTCGGCTCGGCCGCGCCGGCGACGCGTTACTCTTCGTGGATCCCGTAACCCAGGGCGCGCTCGGCGCCGCCTGGGCACAACCGGCAGCACGCAGGAAGCTGGGTGCCGCCTCCGTGATCGGTGCAGCGGCAGGTATGGCGCCGGATCTGGATCTCGTGATCCGCTCGCGCACCGATCCGCTCCTGGCCCTGGAGTTTCATCGGCACTTCACGCACGCGTTGGCGTTTATTCCGCTCGGCGCTCTCGTCTGTGCCCTCGTGCTGTATCCGCTGATCGGGCGCAGCCTGAGTTTCCGGGCCTGTTACGGATTCAGCCTGCTCGGTTACGCCAGTCACGGCCTGCTCGATGCCTGCACGGGCTACGGCACGCTGTTGTTGTGGCCGTTCTCCGACCAGCGCATCGCCTGGGACCTCGTCGCCGTCGTCGACCCTTTACTCACGGTGCCGCTGATTGCTCTGGTCACGCTCGGCGCCGTCAAGCAGCGGGCCGCCTATGCTGTAGTCGGCGTCGCATGGTGTATCGCCTACGTTGCCGTCGGGCAGTTGCAGAATCAGCGCGCGGTCGCCCTGGCCTATGAGCTTGCGGCCAGCCGCGGGCATGCGCCGGAGCGCATCGAGGCCAAGCCGACTCTCGGGAACCTGGTTCTGTACAAGACTATCTACTCGGATGGCGGGCGGTATTACGTGGACGCCGTTCGTGTCGGCTTCGGCCAGCGTGTCTTCGCGGGTGAAAATCGGCGGATGGTCGCGGTCGAGCGGGACTATCCGTGGCTGACGCCGGACATGCAGCAGTGGCGGGACATCGAACGTTTCGACTGGTTTGCCGATGGCTATCTGGCGCTCGATCCCGACAACGGAAACAGGATTGTGGATCTTCGCTATTCGCTGCTGCCGAATACGGCCGACGGGTTCTGGGCCATCGAGCTGGATCCGGCCGCTGCCCCCGATGCCCATGCGGCGTATGTCACAATGAGGCGAAGGTCGATTGATGAAGGGCGGGCGTTTTTGCTGATGCTGTTTCGATGATTGCGGCGATGAAGACTTTTGCGCAGGGCACTGGAGTTTGATGAAAGACAATCGTCTGTTGGACGGAGTGGCGCTCCGAAACGAGATTCTGGCCGAGCTTGCCGAGCGCGTTGCCGATGCCACGCGCCGCCAGCCGATCGGCAAGCTGGTTTCGGTCTGCATCGGGGAAAACCCCGAGGTCGGCGTTTATGTGCGTGGGCAGGCGAGGGCGGCGGAAAAGGTCGGCATACCTTTCGTCGAGGCGCATTGGCCAGCGGATATCGCTCAGGATGAGGCCAAGGCGCGACTCGTTGCGATGAACGACGACCGGAATGTTCTCGGTATGATTTTGCAGCGACCCGTGCCGGCACACATCAACGTCAGATCGCTGGCATCCGCGATTCATCCGTTCAAGGACATCGAGGGTATGAACCCGGCATCGATCGGCGACATCGTCTACAACGATCTCGCGCTCGCGCCCTGCACGGCGGCGGCATCGGTCGAGCTGATCAAGGCGACGGGGCTCGAGCTCAACGGTCTCGAGGTCGTGATGATCGGGCATTCGGAAATCGTGGGTAAGCCCGCTGCGTTTCTCCTGATGGCGGAGGGCGCGACGGTCACCGTCTGCCACCATATGACGCGCTCGGTGGCGGCACACTCCAGGCGCGCTGATGCCGTGCTCGTTGCCGTCGGCATTCCGCGGTTTCTCACTGCTGACATGGTGAAGCCGGGCGCTGCCGTTATCGATATCGGTATCAACCAGATCACGGATGAGTCGGGCAAATCGGTCATTGTCGGCGACGTCGACACCGAGGGAGTCAAGGAGTTCGCCAGCTGGGTGACGCCTGTGCCCGGGGGAGTCGGGCCGGTCACGGTGGCGATGTTCATGCGCAACGCCGTCTCGGCACACGACAAGCAGCTGCACGCGGGCTGGCTCGACTAGCCAGCCAGAATCGATGGTTCGTTCGGTACTGTTCTCGGTCGCCCTCTCCGCGATTCTTGTTTTCACCGTATTGCGGTTGCATGCCGTCTATCAGGAAGGGCTGGCGTTGCGCGTGACGCGAGTCGATATTTATCCCGACCGCATCAGTTACCGAACCAACCACTATCCGACGCCTTCGCTGCTGGGTATTGGTCTCAAGGCGGCGAACGATCCGCCCGAGCTGGTTGCGTTGCACGATTGCTCGCGCATGCAGGACTTCGAGGCCGTCATCGATCTGATGCGTGAGCAAGGCTATACCGACTTCGATGTCGAGCTGCCCGAAGGCTGTTGATACGAGCGGTTTTCAGGCCAAAGGGCCAAGATTCGACAGGCGACAGCGCCGAGCATCGTCCCTAGGCTCTCTGCTCCTCCGATTTACCGGCAGCAGAGGGTTTCATGCAGCTCACGTTCATTGCTTCCATCGCGCTCAATCTGCTTCTGCTGACGTCGCTCGTCGCTGCCAGGGTCGATCCGTCCCGGGCCGGGACCGGCCCGCATGACGCATACAGCCTGGCGCTCCCGGGCCCGGAGTCGGCCGAGACCAACGATGCCATCGGCACGGCGCAGGAGCTCGTCGAGGCTCTGAGCGAGACGCGGCTCGGGCCCGATGCGATCAGGGTCCTGACTCTGAGCTGGCTCGAGCATCACGCCCTGGCCGCTCCGTTGGAGCCTCGCGTTCCGTATTGGCAGCCCGAGTTTTCGCCGCTGCTCGAGGAACTCGTCGGGAAAGCCGGCGCCGAAGCGACGGCGCGCAACGAGCTGCTGGCAATCTTCGGCCGCGAGGCAGCAGCCGACCCGGTATTCGCACGCGTGTTTCGTCCGCTCGGTGCTGGCTACGCCTTTCTCGGCAGCGAGGCGCAGATCGCTCTGCAGCAGTATCAGATCGAGCACCTGCAAGCGGCGACAGCGACGGCAGCCCCAGGTTTCGCGCCGCGCAGCTGCGTCGGCCGAGCCACTGCCGGCGGCGCGGATCCCCGGGGGCACGCCTCCGTGCCGAGTGGTTTCAGCGCTGCCGAAGCCAGGGAGTATCAACTCCGTTACTCGCCGCTTGCGGCGCAGTTACGAGCGGTGGTCAGGTCCGCAACCGAACAGGAATTCCGAGCGCTGTTCGATCTGCTGCTTGAGCTCGAAAATCGCGCAGCGCCGCGGGACCAGGCCAGGTTGCGCCACGCGCTCCGCGAGCGCATGGGCAGTAATGCATTCGATCATCTGCAGTCCATGCGCGACCCCTTTTTCGTGGAGTACCAGGCTTATCTTCGCGGGCAGGGCTTCGGGGACGGCGAGGTCGCCGCGGCCTACGCGATTCTCAATCAGTCGCAGGATCAGCTGCTCGAGATTCTCGGCCGCGACCCGGCGGGCGAGGGCGCGATGGCGTTACTCGGCCGGGTCCGAGAGAGCGAGCTCGAGAAGCTGACGCAGTTACTCGGTACCAACGCCGCGCGCGGCCTCGGGCTCGTGCGTCGGCAGGCGTTATCCGAAAAGATGGGCGGGAGCCTGCCCGCCTGCTGAATTCCGGTCCCACGAAATTTTTGTTCACGGAGGAACGAGTCATGTTGGAAAAGTCAGATCTGATCCGGTGCGCCTGGATGGCGGCCCTCGTCTGGGCCTGTTCGGCCGGCGTTGCGATAGCCCAGTCCGTTCCGGAGCCAACCGTTGCCTGGACGAGCAGCAACGAGTACGTCATCGATTACCCAGCTTGCGGTGAGTGTTTTGAGGATGGGATCGAGGAATACCGTGAAGACGCCCAGCGATGGGAATATGTCGGTTCGGGCCCGCAGCAATTCGGCCCGCGTCCTGCGGGCACTTACCGCTACCGGGTCGGGTACGCTTATGAGTGGTTCCCGGGATACTACGAGCTGGTCTACAGCGAACCCGTATCGGTAGTCGTCAACGGGGATCAGGACAATCCCGTGATCGAGACCGCGTCACTCGCGGACCAGTTCGATGCCGAGTACAGCGTTCGTTCCGGGGATATCGAAGGCGATGGCGACCGCGACCTGTTGATCCGGCGTATTCGGTCCGGTTCCGAGTGGGGGTCTGGGCCGCTAAGCGATGTTTTGCTCCGTCAGGATAGCTCCGGCGGCCTGTCGGCCTCGATCCCGAGCGCATATCAGCTTGCGCTGGCTGAGAGCTGGGCTGTGGTGCCGATAGAGCTCCGCAAGCGCGACCTCAATTTCGACGGCTACGTCGATCTCGTGCTGCGCGGTGTGGCCGCCACCGAGGGCTTTTCCGGCGTGGCCAATCAGATTCTCTTCGCACCGGGCGACAAGGTTGCGGGGCAGCCCGGCCTGCGTCCTGCCGATACCAGGCTCGCGACCTTCTCGCGCGACGTTAATCGGCACCTCATTGACCCGGAGTACTACCCGAACAACGTGCCATACAGTTACGCCCTGATTGTCTACTACTCTGCCGATTGTGGCTGGTATGGCCAGTATGGTTACCAGGACTATTACCCTACCCAGTTCTGTTTCTTCGAGCCTCAGGTATTCGTCGTTGCCTATCAGGACTTTTCCGGTTTCGATTCGGACGCGATGGCGGTTGCCGAAACAGACTACGGCATGATCCATGGCGCTGAGCCGTTGGATCAGGGGCTCGCAACAATTTCGTCGATTATCGGGACCTTGCTCGATGTACCCCTGCCCGAAGCCGGAGCCGAGGTTCTGATCGGAGGCGAAGGTGCCGAGGCGGATGCGTTCGTCAGGCGCGGTGTCGCACTGTTCTCCGCGCTGGCGGGAATCAGCGAGGCGGTGGCACAGGAAGCTGACAACGGGGCAGGGGTGCCTGGCAATGAGAGGGTCCTGCTCAAAGGGCGCCGTGTGCTCGGCCAGGGGCCGTTTCATACCGCGCTCGAGTTCCGGTACTCGACGATCAGCGCCTACGACACCAATCCGAATCTGCTGTTCGACGGCTGGCTATTCAGTGAGGTCGATTGGCCCAGAGATCATCCCAGCCGGACCTTGCGTCTCGGTTACGTCGATGGTCCGGGTCTCCCCGCGACCTACTGGCAGGACTTGATTGCCGCCGACAGCCGCTATGACGACGACCTGCGCTACGACCTGTTTCCGAGTCTTGGTGAAGCGGGCTACAACTCAAACAGTTACGCCAGCGGCCTGATTCAGGCCACCGGCGGTCTGTCAACAGTTCAGATGGCGTCTTTAGTTGGCGGGGAGCATCCCGTTCCTGCGGCTGAGTTCAACTGAAACCGGCTTGACCGGCGTCGCCACGATGCGCATGATCGGAATCGAGCGCAGAATTCGGCGGGGCACAGGGGGGTATCCTGATGAAGAATCGCAGCGGCTGCTTCGTTTTGGTTTTCGCATTCATTTCCGTCGCGGCGGCTCAGGATGCTTCTGCCCAGTCCGCGCGCGACGCGATGTTCAGGGCAGCCTCCGAGATTCACGAGAGCGTGAGCCGCGGCGGGGGTTTCGTGGCCAATATGTTCGGGGTCGATCGGGCCGAGATGATGATCCTGCCGCTCGAGGACCCCGAGCGCGAGAACTGGCAATTCTGGCCGACTGCCCGCGTCGGGCTGCCGCTCGAATACATGTCGGCAGCAGAGCGCCGCGTCACTCAGGACCTGCTCGCCGCCGCTCTGAGCTCACAGGGCTACCTCAAGGCCGTGCACATCATGCAGCTCGAGCAGATTCTCGACATGCTGGATGAAGGCGGGTTGCCGCGATCGGTGGACCACTACGTGCTGGCAATTTTTGGCGAGCCGTCGGAGTCTGCCCCCTGGGCGTGGCGGTTCGAGGGGCATCACGTTTCCCTGAGCGTCGCCGTCACGCCTGAGGGCATCGCGGTGACGCCATCGTTCTTTGGCTCCAATCCGGCCCAGGTGCGCTCCGGTCCGCTCGCCGGCTTTAGGGTGCACGGCAGGTTAGAAGATCTGGCGCGGGACCTCGTGAGCTCACTGAACTCGCGGCAGCGCAGTCAGGCCGTTGTCGGTGACCGTGCCCCGAGCGAGATCGCAACGGCGAATATGAACAAGCCCCGCTCCGAGTGGAACGCCTGGCATGATGCGCTCGACGTCGTCGGCGTGCGCGTTGCGGATCTCAATGAGGTCCAGCAGCACTGGGTCGGCCTGATCTTCGACGAGATCGTGGGCAACTATCAGCCGGAGATCCAGAGCGTCTATCGTGAAGCGGTGGATATCGGGTCACTGAGCTTCGCCTGGATGGGGAGCACCGAGCGCGGCGAGCCGCACTACTTCAGGCTGCACGGAGAGGATTTCCTGTTCGAGTACGACAACGTGCAGAACGGAGGCAACCACGTGCATTCCGTATGGCGCAGCGAATCAGGTGATTTCGGGGCCAGGCTGCTGCAGCGTCACTACGAAGCCGCGCACTAGAGATTTTTCGGGCCGTTCGCCCTTGCCGTAGCGGCGATCTGGCGCGAGGCTCGCGGGGTTCCGGCCCGGCGCTTAGCCTTTATCTTCCTCGCGGACCCAGTCGATCGACTCGAAATGCTGGTGATAGGCTTGCAGATGGGCGACCCGGCGTCGGATCTCGATGTGTTTGCGTATGCTGTCCTCGAGTTCACACTGCGACTGACGCAGCAGCACGGAAAACGCCTTGACGGCGGTTCCGACTTCTTGCTTGGAACACTCAGGCAGCGGTTTCTCTGTCAGGTCCGCGTCGACAGGCACGTCGGCCGGCAGCTCGAGTTCAGTGAGGGCAACCTCGACGATCTCAGGCACTCTGTAGGTTGGCATGATCCGATCTCCTGACCCGGGTCCCGAGCGGCCGGGTATTAGACTACAGCAAGGCTTTTCCGGCAAATTGACGCATTCTGTCGTGTTGCTCCAGGCCGCCTTTTCTGATCTGAGAGAAAGAATTAAAAAAATATTAAGATCAGTATCTTATATTCTTTTTTTAATTCTATTTATAAAGTCACGGATAGAATTTTCGACCGCGTCGCGCCTCTAACCCCATGCAGACAGCGTGGGCGCTAACGAGCCATAATGCCGGCCACGATCGTTTTCAGCCGGGAAGCACAATGCGACTGCGGATTCCAGCCGTCCTGATCGGCCTTTCGACTTTCATGCTCGCTACGGGAGGCATGGCACAGCTATTCGAGCCTCTCGATCTGAGCGGCGAGGAGATGTTCATGCGTTATTGCGCCGCCTGCCATGGGTCCGACGCCAAGGGCACGGGCCCGGTTGCACGGACCATGAACAAGCGGGTCCCGGACCTCACGCAGCTGATGGCAGACCCGCGAGACGAGTTTCCGGCCCAGGCTATCCGCGATGCCATCGACGGGCGATCGATGGCTATTGCGCACGGCACGCGCCAGATGCCGGTATGGGGCTATGAGTTCTGGGTTGAAGAAGGGGCCGATGTGGTTGCGGAAGAAACCGCACGGGAGATGATCAGCCGAATCGTCGCCTATCTGGAATCGATCCAGGGCGGCGACGAGTCGGGCGCCCCGGAGCTCGAGGACGGCCCGCGGTTCTAGGCGCGGCACCGCAATCCTGTTAGGATAGCGACGCAGTTGTTGCCGCGCCTGAGGCGCCGGCCGGTCCGGCCCGGTACTGGC
>DATCZB010000011.1:0-7669 GCA_036526155.1 Gammaproteobacteria bacterium | reverse complement strand
TTGCTCGGCACCAGCCGCGCGTTCCTCCGTTTCCGCCGTAATGAGCCTGAATTCTCCGCCGGGCGCCACCACAACGAAGCTATAGTCGCGGTCGGCAGCCAGGTTCTGCAGGAACGTCAGTGCCCGAATCTGGCTCGACTGGCCGACCTGCGTGTAGTCGACGCTAAAGTCATACGGGCCTGAGTCGAAGATTTCCACGGCACCGCCGCCATAGTCGAGTTCCGCTTCGCGCGTCTCCTCGCGATAAAACGCGATGGCCTCGATATTGGCTGCTGCGTTGAAAAACTTGACGGTAGTGGGCGGCGGCCGCGTGACGCCCTCGCTGTCGCAGCCGGCTAAAGCCGCAAACGCAACGAGCCAGAAAAAGTGCCTTGTCTTCATCGCGTCAATGTTACCTGTAGAATCGCGGGTCGTGTTCATTACATATCAGTTAGGATCGTCCGCGAGGCGACTGATCATCCTGCTCGCCATTGCTGCGCTGCCGGCTTGTGAATCGAGTGAAGGGCCAGCCGGAACCGCAGGCACGGCATCGGCGACGAGCGACGATCGGCGCGGCGAGCTGCTGAGCTACGCGTGTCTGGCCTGTCACTCGCTGGATCAGGGAGGCGGCCATCAGATCGGCCCGAATCTGTCCGGCGTCTTCGGCCGGGAGGCCGGTTCGCTACCCGATTTTGCCTATTCCAAGGCGCTTCTCGCCGCAGATTTCGTCTGGACTCCGGCCGAGCTCGACAACTGGCTGGCCGACCCGGCGGGTTTTCTTCCGGGCACCAGCATGGCCTTCACCGGTTATCAGCAGGCCGGGGATCGGCAGGCCCTGATTGATTTTCTGGTCGCAGCCACGACCCCCTGAGTCGGCGCTCGCGTGCCCGCCGGGCGTCGAAGGAATTTACACAAGCTAACGCAAGTTTTTAATTAGCCTCGTAACTGCATGATTTTATTGGGACTCAATAGAGGCCCAGTTCTTGCATTTGGATTTCGTGCCGGGTGATTGAGAGCATTTTGTGAGCAACGGATCCATTGAGTCGGCCATCCTCGATCTGGGGCCGGACCGACGCACTTGTATAGATCGCCGCAAGCTGAGCTTGCGAACCTTCATTCAGGGAAGCCTGACACCGAGACGACGCCAGAACCGTCGCGGCCACGAAGCCGATGGATTGCTCGACTGGCATGAGCCGCATCTGCTGTTTCTCGCGATCACGATCCTGCTGCTCAGCGTCACCGATGCCTTCCTGACGCTGACACTGATCGCCCACGGCGCCGAAGAGGCAAACCCGGTGATGGCCTACTTTCTGGAGCAGACGCCCCGGCTCTTTGCCACCGTGAAGATGGCGCTGACGGGTGGCGGCATCGTCGTGCTCGTCGCTCTGGCCCGGGCTCGCGTGTTCCAGGTCATCAGGATCTCGATCATCATCCACTGGTGTTTGCTCGGCTACCTCGTGCTCATCGCGTATGAGTACGGCCTGCTGCGCCAGGTCCTGTGAACCAAATCGTTTGAACTTAATACCGGTTTGGCTACACTACGCGGGCTTTTGACCCTGGCCTGAACAGTGGCGCCGCCTCCGCGACGCAGGGACAGCGGGGCGGAGCCCATGACCACTCGACTGCAAAAGCTATATCAGTCATCCCCACTGCAGGGAGCGAACGCTGCCTTCGTCGAAGCGCTGTACGAGGATTACCTCGAGGCGCCCGACCGCGTCCCTGACGTTTGGCGGCAATTCTTCGACACGCTGGGCGGTGACTTCGGCGACGTCGCCCATGGCCCCATTCTGGCTTCGATCGGCAGGCGGCTGCAGAAACCGCGTAAGACGAACGGTGCCCCCGCAGCGAGCGGCGGCCCGGTGCCCTCGGTCGAGAAGCAGGCGGCGGTGTCGCGCCTGATTCAGGTCTACAGCCTGCGCGGGCATCAGATCGCAGACATCGATCCGCTGCGCCTCATGGACCGCCACGTGCCGGCCGTGCTCAAGCTCGACTTCCTCGGTCTCGGCGAGGACGACTTCGACACCGAGTTCTTTACCGGCGGTCTTGCCGGCACAGGCAGTCAGCGCATGAAGCTCCGCGACATTCTGGCGCTGCTCAAGCATCTGTATTGCGGCAAGCTAACGGCAGAGTTCGCGCACATATCGCGCGCCCGCGAGCGCCTCTGGCTGCGCCAGCACTTCGAGCACTGGAGGACTCACGGAACGTTCTCGAATGAAGAGCAGCGCTCGATACTGGCCAGCCTGACGCGCGCGGAGGGCATAGAGCGCTACCTGAATACGAAGTACGTCGGCCAGAAGCGGTTCTCGCTCGAGGGAGCCGAGACACTGATCCCGATGCTCGACGACCTGATTCAGACGGCCGGCGGTGCCGCCGTGCAGGAGATCGCGATCGGCATGGCGCATCGCGGACGCCTCAACGTTCTCGTCAACGTGCTCGGCAAGTCGCCCAAGGACCTGTTCTCGGAGTTCGAGGGCGATTACGACCTGGCGCAGCTGCAGGGGTCCGGCGACGTCAAGTATCACATGGGCTTCTCGGCGGACATTCGCACGCCGACGGGCCCCGTGCACGTCACGCTCGGCTTCAACCCGTCGCACCTGGCTATCGTCAGCCCCGTTGTCGAAGGCTCGGTCCGGGCGCGGCAGGACCGCCGCGGCGACGAGGAAGGCCGGCAGGTGCTGCCTCTCGTCATTCACGGCGACGCGGCGATGGCGGGCCAGGGCGTCATCGCGGAGACGTTGCAGCTTTCGCAGACTCGTGCGTTCAGAACCGGCGGCACGATCCATGTCGTAGTCAATAACCAGATTGGCTTCACGACCTCCGATCCGCAGGATTGTCGTTCGACGCCTTACTGCTCGGACATCGCCAAGATGGTCGAGGCGCCGGTTTTTCACGTCAACAGTGATGATCCGGAAGCGGCGGTCGCGGCAATGCGCATGGCGCTCGAGTACCGCGCGGCGTTTCGGAAGGACGTAGTCATCGATCTCGTCTGTTACCGCCGGCTCGGCCACAACGAAGCCGATGAGCCTGCGGCCACCCAGCCCCTGATGTATGCAGCCATCCGCAAGCACCCGACAGTGCTCAGGATCTACGGCGACAAGCTCGTCGAAGCGGGCGTGGTCAGTGATGCCGAGCGCGAGAGGCTCGGGGACGATTACCGCGAGCGGCTCGACCGCGGGGACAGCGCGACCGACATGGCGCTCGGCATGATCGGTAATCAGTACACCGTCGACTGGACCCAGTTTGGTAACGCCTCGCTCGAGGACTTTGTCGATACGCGCGTGCCGGCCAGGGAGATCCGTCGGCTAGCAGGAATGGTCAACGACATACCCGAAGGTTTTGCTCTCAACGCACGGGTCAAGCGGATCGTCGAGGACCGCACGCGCATGGCTAAAGGCGAGTTGCCGCTCGATTGGGGATTCGCCGAAAGCCTCGCTTACGCCACATTGCTGACCGAGCAGTTCAACGTCCGGCTTATCGGTCAGGACAGCCGGCGCGGGACGTTTTTTCATCGTCACGCCGCCTTCCATGACGGCAAAACGGGCGAGGTGCTGGTTCCTCTGGAGAGGGTTTCCGATCGGCCGCGGGCGTTTACCGTCGCCGATTCGCTGCTCTCGGAAGAGGCCGTGATGGCGTTCGAATACGGCTACAGCACGACGTCGCCCGATTGCCTCGTTATCTGGGAGGGGCAATTCGGTGATTTTGCTAACGGTGCGCAGGTCGTCATCGATCAGTTCATCAGCTCGGGTGAAGCC
This sequence comes from Gammaproteobacteria bacterium, assembly GCA_036526155.1. Classification (GTDB taxonomy): domain Bacteria; phylum Pseudomonadota; class Gammaproteobacteria; order Steroidobacterales; family Rariloculaceae; genus DATCZB01. Next base: position 3,938 of record DATCZB010000011.1, on the reverse strand, counting down.
AAGTGGGGCCGATACTCGGGGATAACGTTGTTCCTGCCGCATGGTTACGAGGGTCAGGGGCCGGAGCATTCCTCGGCGCGCCTCGAGCGGTTCCTGCAGCTCTGCGCCGAGCACAACATGTCGGTTTGCGTGCCGTCGACGCCGGGGCAGATGTTCCATCTGCTGCGCCGGCAAATGATTCGCTCGCTGCGCAAGCCACTGATCGTCATGACGCCGAAGAGCCTGCTCAGGCATCCGTTGTCGACCTCGCCGCTCGAGGAGCTCAGCAAAGGTCGGTTCCGTCCCTTGATTGACGAGACCGAGCCGCTCGATCGCGACCAGATCTGCAGGCTGGTCTTCTGCAGCGGCAAGGTCTATTTCGACCTGACCGAGGCGCGGAAGCAGCATGGCATCGAAGATGTTGCGATCATACGGGTCGAAGAGCTGTACCCGTTCCCGATCGACGAGTATGCGAATACGATTAGCAGTTATCCCAACGCCCGCGAGATCATATGGTGTCAGGAAGAACCGCAGAATCAGGGTGCGTGGTATCAGATCCGGCACAGGCTGACTGAGCCTTTGACCGAGCATCACGAGCTGTACTATGCCGGTCGACCCGGCGCCGCGGCGCCGGCATCGGGTATTTACGCGCTGCACGCACGGCAGCAGGAGGCGTTTGTCTCGGCGGCACTGGCTGCCTCGGGACGCGAGAGGAGGGCGGCTCCGGCGAGCGCCGGGAAAGTCGCGAGCTAGGATATGAGCATGGAAGTCAAAGTACCCCAGTTACCGGAATCCGTGGCCGACGCCACGCTGGTCTCATGGCACCGCAAGGTCGGCGAAGCCGTCCGCCGCGACGAGAACCTCGTCGATCTCGAGACTGACAAGGTCGTTCTCGAAGTGCCGGCGCCGGCTAACGGCGTGCTCCGGGAGATTCGAATTACGGACGGCGCGACCGTGACGAGCGGCGAGGTGCTCGCAGTCATTGAGCCGGGCGAGGTGGCGGAGGCGTCTGACACCGGCGAGGTGGCCGCTGAGCCGGAAGCTGAGGGCGCCACCGCCGCAGAGTCCGCAGCGGCGCCCGCGCCCGAAGTCCCCGAGCCGGCCGCTCCCCCTGAGCCGCCCGCGCCGGCTGCGGTCGGCGCTGGAGCGGGACCAGGCGCGCCGAAGACGGGGCCGGCCGTTCGCAAGCTCATCGAGGAGCATGACCTGGATCCCGCGCGGATTACCGCGTCGGGACGCGATGGGCGGCTGACCAAGAGCGATGTGCTCGACTATCTCGCGACGCATCGCGACACCAACGTCGGCCTCGACGACGCGGCGGCCGAAGTCGTTGCGGAGTCGTGGGAGCCGGCCGGCGCGCGCCGCGAGCAACGTGTGCAGATGACGCGCCTGCGGCAGCGAATCGCCGAGCGGCTGGTCGAGGTCCAGCAGACCGCTGCGATGCTGACGACCTTCAACGAGGTCGATATGAGCGCCGTCCTTACGCTGCGCAAGAAGTACCAGGAGCGGTTCGTCGAGCGGTACGACATCAAGCTCGGCTTCATGTCGTTCTTCGTCCGCGCCGTGATCGATTCGCTGCGCGCCTATCCCGTCCTGAACGCATCGGTCGACGGCACCGATATCGTGTATCACGAGTTTTTCGATATTGGCGTTGCGGTATCGACCGACCGCGGGCTCATCGTCCCCGTGCTGCGCGATGCCCAGGCCATGGGAATGTCCGAGATCGAGCACGGCATCCGGGATTTCGGTCAGCGCGCGCGCAGCGGCGACATCGGCATGGAAGACCTCACGGGCGGCACGTTCACGATCACGAACGGCGGCATCTTCGGCTCGATGATGTCGACGCCGATCCTGAATCCGCCGCAGAGCGGAATCCTCGGCATGCACGCGATCCAGGAGCGCCCCGTCGTCGTCGACGGCGAGGTCGTGGTTCGTCCGATGATGTATCTTGCGCTAAGCTACGACCATCGCATTGTGGACGGGCGTGAAGCCGTGCAGTTCCTGATTCACATCAAGCAACAACTCGAAGACCCGGCCCGTCTCGTACTACAGATATAAGGCGCTATGACAGACAAGAAATTCGACCTCGTCGTGATCGGCGGAGGCCCCGCTGGCTATCCGGCCGCCATACGCGCAGCTCAGCTCGGCATGTCTGCGGCCTGCGTCGACGACTGGCCCGTCTCGGGCAAGGGCAAGGCGTTTGGCGGCACCTGTCTCAATGTCGGCTGCATCCCGTCCAAGGCGCTGCTCGAGTCCTCTGAGCTCTATCACCGGGCCCACGAGGAGTTCAGCAAGCACGGTATTTCGACCGGCGAGCTGTCGATCGATGTCGGTGCGATGCTGGCGCGCAAGCGCGGCATCGTCGAGCAACTGACGGGTGGAATCGAGGCCCTGTTCAAGGCCAGTGGAGTCACCGGCATCAAGGGTCGCGGCCGGCTTCTCAAAGACGGGCAGGTCGAGGTCACCGGCGCCGACGGCACGAGGACGCTGGCCGCCGATAACGTCATCCTTGCGACGGGCTCGATCCCGATCGAGCTGCCGTTTGCGAAGTTCGACGGCAAGCACATCGTCGATTCTTCCGGCGCACTCGAGTTCGACACCGTGCCGGCGCGACTCGGCGTCATCGGCGCTGGCGTGATCGGTCTCGAGCTCGGCAGCGTCTGGCGTCGCCTCGGCAGCGAGGTCGTCCTGCTCGAAGCGCTCGATCAGTTCCTGCCGATGGCCGATGAGCAAATTGCTCAGGAAGCCGTGCGGCAGTTCAAGCGGCAGGGTCTCGACATTCGGCTCGGCGCGAAGGTCACGGCTGCCACCGTCGAGGGCGACGCGGTCAAGGTGTCATACGACCAGGGCGGCAACAGCGAGAGCCTCGAGTTCGACCGCCTCATCGTCTGTGTCGGCCGCAGGCCCGTGAGCGAGGATCTGATCGACCCGAGTCTCAATATCGACGTCGACGCCCGCGGGTTCATCGAGGTCGACGAGCATTGCCGCACGGCGTCGCCAGGCGTATTTGCTGTCGGCGACGTCGTTCGTGGACCGATGCTCGCGCACAAGGGCACGGAGGAAGGCGTCATGGCGGCCGAGCTCATCGCCGGCCTGACGGCCGAGGTTAACTACGGGGCGATCCCTTCGGTCATTTACACGGCACCCGAGATCGCCTGGGTCGGTCAGACCGAGGCTGAGGTGAAAGATTCGGGCCAGCCCTACAAGACCGGCACATTCTCGTTTGCGGCCAACGGGCGGGCCAAGGCGCTCGAGCAGGCCTCGGGTCTGGTCAAGGTCATTGCCGACGAGAAGTTCGACGAGATTCTCGGCGTGCATATTATCGGCCCCGTGGCCGGCGAGCTGATTGCCGAAGCCGTGCTCGCGATCGAGTTCGAGGCGTCAGCAGAGGACCTGCAGCGAACAGTCCATGCCCACCCGACTCTCAGCGAGGCGCTGCACGAGGCGGCGCTTGCCGTGGACGGCCGCGCATTACACGCAATTAATAAGTAGGCGTCGCGTTACCACAAGCGTCTAAATGCCGCTATCATGGCCGGATCGGAGATCTGGTTCCGGCTACAGGCCTTGATCCGTGGGAGATCAGGGCGTTACCGGCGTTGAGTATGTTGGGAGTTCGCGAGAATGGCTGGCCACAGCAAATGGGCCAACATCAGGTTTCGCAAAGGCGCGCAAGATGCCAAGCGCGGCAAAATCTTCACCAAGCTGATTCGTGAGATCACGATTGCGGCGCGCGCGGGCGGCAGCGATCTGGGTTCGAATCCGCGGTTGCGTCTGGCTGTCGACAAAGCGAAGGCGCAGAGTATGCCGAAGGACAACATCGATCGCGCGATCAAGCGCGGCGCCGGCGAGCTCGATGGCGAGAATTTCGAAGAGATTCGCTACGAAGGCTATGGCCCGAACGGCGTCGCCGTCATGGTCGACTGCCTGACCGACAATCGCAATCGCACCGTGGCCGAGGT
>DATCZB010000010.1:0-3623 GCA_036526155.1 Gammaproteobacteria bacterium | reverse complement strand
TCGCCAGTTTCTCGCGGGCGCTGGCCGAGGGGCTGACGGCTCAGCAGTCGGACGAGGAGTTTCATACGATGCTCGACGCGTCGATCGCCAGCATCTTCGCGGCTTCGAGCACCTGAACGCAAAACTGTCCGCCGCCCTGCGCCAAACCGCGGGACGTGGCGGTTTTGTCGTTGTCGCGTCGAGGCTATAGTTAAGCCGGAAACAGGCTGGGGGGAAAATCATGACTGACAGAGACGACAAGATAGGTCGACGAGGATTCGTCGGTGGCGCCCTGGGTGCGGCCGCCGGCGTTGGCGTGACGTCGATGCTCGGACAGAATACCGCCGAAGCGCAGCCGGCCGGCGGACCGCCCGAGATGTCGCCCAACTTCGTCCGGCCGACCTCGTCGTTCAAACTCGAAGCGACGATTTATGATTGCGATGTCGAAGGCGAGATCCCGTCCGACCTCAACGGCGCTTTTTACCGTGTCGGGCCGGACGCGCAATATCCGCTCGCACCGGGCAACATTCCCTTCGACGGCGAGGGTCACGTCAGCATGTTCCGGATCCGGAACGGCCGTTGCGACTACCGCACGCGCTTCGTCAAGAACGATCGCTGGCTGGCCCAGAATGAAGCCGGCCGGGTGCTGTTCCCGATGTACCGAAACCCGGCTATGGACGATCCCAGCGTAACGGGATTGAGCCGCAGCACCGCGAATACGCACATCATCAATCACAGGAACTATCTGCTCGCGCTCAAGGAAGACAGCCCGCCCTCGGCCATGGACCTGCTGACACTCGAGACCGTGGTGCCCAGCTACACCTTCGACGACCAGCTGCCGAGCCGGACCTTCACGGCGCATCCGAAGGTCGATTCCGAGACCGGCAATATCGTGGCTTTCGGTTACGAGGCCGAAGGGCACGGCAGTGACGTGATCTCGATGTTCGAGATCACGCCGGCCGGAGAGATCACCTGGGATGCCAAGGTCCGCGTGCCCTATGTCGGCCTGCTTCACGACTTCGCCGTGACCCAGGACTTCATCGTCTTTTATGTGATCCCGCTGGCTTTCGACCAGCCGCAAATGGACCGCGGCGGAATTCACTGGTCGTGGGACGGCACCAAACCGACGTTCTTCGGCTTCGTCCGCCGCGGCGGCGACGGCTCCGACGTGCAGTGGATCGAGGGGCCGACGCGCTCGGCGACTCACGTCATGGGCGCGTTCAGCGACGGTGAGCAGCTATACGTCGACGTCGAGATGTCGCTCGGTAACCCGTTCCCGTTCATGCCGCATCGCGACGGATCGGTCTGGACACCGCAGACGGGCACGAGCCACATCACCCGGCTGTCGGTGGACCTGTCGCGACGAAGGCCACGCAACTACGGCATCGAGCAGCTGTACCCGCATGTGGGCGCGTTACCGCGTCAGGACGACCGCTACAACACGGTGCCGTATCGCTACGGGTTCCTGAACTGCCCCAATCCTCATGTCGAGGGCCGCGGCGGCGCAACCCTGACGCGGTTCGACCACCAGACCCGGACCGACACCTATTTCGACTTCGGCACCAACGCGTCGCTGGCCGAGGCCTGCTTCGCGCCACGAAGCGCCACGGCGCGAGAAGCCGAGGGCTATTTGATGGCGGTGAAACGCAACACGGATCAGAACAACCGGGCCGAGCTCGTCATCATGGACGCCGAGCATTTGCCGGACGGTCCCGTCGCGACCGTCCATCTTCCGATCCGCGACGTCGGACAGATTCACGGCTGGTGGGTGCCGGAAGAGCAGCTCCCGACAGCATAAGACCGCGTCAGGGTCAGAGCCCTTTTCCAGAAATGGGGTCAGACCCCTTTTTCAGATCGAAAAAGGGGTCTGACCCCATTATCAGATCTGCGCGTGGAGCCAGCGCATCACGGCTTCCTCGAGCTCCTGCCCGAGCCCCCGGTGCGCGTCGGTCGCATTCATCATGACGGCGAGCGCGTAGATCGCATCGTCATCGCCATGCGCGTAGCCGGCCAGCGCCGAGACATGATCGAGTCGTCCCGACTTGACATGCATGACGCCGTTACCCGAGTTCGCATCGAACCGGTTTCTCGTCGTCCCGTCGACTCCGGCAATCGAAAGTGAAGCGAGGAACTCCGGCGCATAAGCGCCGCGCGCGGCGGCCTCGAGCATATCGACCAGCATTCGCGCCGAGACCCGGCTCTCCCGGGACAAGCCCGCCCCGTTGACGATTTGCAGCGAACCGTCGTGCACGCCTTCTGCGGTCAGGAATTCGTCAATGACGGCGATACCGTTCATCTCCGTTCCCGGCGTGCCGACATGCTCGGCGCCGATTGTCAGCAGCAACTGCCGCGTCATGACATTGTTGCTGTTCTTGTTGATGCTTCGAATCACCTCGGCCAGCGGCGGCGACTCCCAGGTCACCACGCGGCTCGCCGATTCGGGTATCGGGCCCTTGCGGAACCCGCCCTCCAGCGAGCCGCCGAGCTCGCCCCAGAGCGAGCGAAATATTCCGTAGACATAGGTGTCATGCTCGAGCACCGTGCGGCTGAGGCTGTAGTTGTTGCAACGGGCCGGGAAGTCACCCTCGAAGATGATTCGCGACATGTCGGCCGGGTCGTCGACATTGAAACTGATCCCCGCCTGATAACCACGACACGGCCCGTCCACGAGATCGATGCGATTCCGAATCGAGAGGTTAGGCAGCTCCGGGTCGGACGAGACAAGGACGCGTCTCTGACGGGGATCGGCCAGAAAGAAGAACCTGACGGCCTTGAAATTGACGAGCAGAGCATTCGGCACGACATTGTAGGTTCGGTACGGCTGGCCATCGAAAGCACCGGGGTCCTCGGGCGGGATATCGAAGAAGCTGTCGTCCAGCAACAGATCGCCCTCGATTTCGTGCAGGCCGAGACGGCGCACGGCGCGGAGCAGCTTCCAGAACTCCTCGATGACGAGAAACGGATCGCCATGGCCCTTGATCGCGAGATCGCCGTATAGCCGCCGGCCGTCGAAACCGCCATCGAAATAGACTTCGGTCGGCCAGGTGTAAGCCGGCCCGAGCAACTCCAGACCCGACCACGTCGTGACGAGCTTCATGACCGAAGCCGGGTTTCGCGCCACCTCGGGCAGGTGGCTCAGCATCGGCTCGGGAGAATCGAGACGCCTGACGAGGATGCTCACGTCGGCGGAATCAACGCCTAGCCCGGCCAGGACGCGCTCGATCGATTCGGGCAACTCCGAATGACCAGTCGATGGCGCAAGCAGACCGAGCAGCACTAAGCCAGCCAGGATTCCGTTCAGCGTGGCCTTCGAATCTGGCCGCCAGATGCGGTGTTCAATTCGATCCATATCGTTATGGATTCTAGCCTCATTTTCAGGCTCCGACGCCGATTCTGGCGGTTCCCGGGCTCATGCAGAACCACAGGCACAGATCCAAATGCGGTCTCGGTGGGCGACAAACGTAGCCTGTAAGATATGGCGGAAATTCGACAGGAGGCTGCGTTATCGCAGTCTCCTGCTTATTGCACGCTTCGAGCGCTCTGCGGAGCGATGGGGGAATCGATAATGCGAAGCACTCTGCTGGCGGGAATAGGATTGGCTTTTGCGCTGCCCGTCCTGGCCCAGGATGGCCAGGCCATCTACG
>DATCZB010000009.1:0-11202 GCA_036526155.1 Gammaproteobacteria bacterium | reverse complement strand
TGCTCGTCGCTGAGGTAGTCGAGGACGACATTGAACAGAAAGCGGTCGAGCTGGGCCTCGGGCAGCGGATACGTCCCCTCGAGCTCGATGGGATTCTGGGTCGCGAGCACGAAAAACGGGCGCTCGATCTGGTGGAAATGGCCGCGGACCGTCACGGAGAATTCCTGCATCGCCTCGAGCAGCGCGGACTGCGTCTTCGGCGGCGTGCGGTTGATCTCGTCGGCGAGCAGCACATTGGTGAATAGCGGCCCCGGCACGAAGGTCCAGGTGCGCCGACCGGTGGTCGCGTCTTCCTCGATGATGTCGGTTCCGGTGACGTCGGTCGGCATCAGGTCGGGCGTGAACTGGATGCGCTTGAAGGTCAGGCCGAGCGCATCGGCGAGCGTTCGCACGAGCAAAGTCTTGGCCGTGCCAGGCATGCCCGTGATCAGGCAGTGGCCACCGACCAGCAGCGTCATGAGCAGATTCTCGACGACCTCGTCCTGGCCGACGATAACCTTGCGAACCTCGGTCCGGATTTTCGAGAACGCCGCGTTGAACGATTCGATCAGGGCTCTGGCTTCTTCAGACTCGATATCTGCAGGGACTTCTGTGCTCAACGAACGATCTCCAGTAATAGTTGCTGCGCTTCACGGTAATTCGGCGCGATCTCCAGAGCATACAATAAATATTCCGTGGCTTTGTCGATGTCACCGAGCGCCTGATAGGCCCGCGCCAGTCGCAGATTGATGCTTGCCTGGTCGTGCGGATTCAGCGCCGCGAGCACCGAGAATTCCACCAGCGCGTCGGCCGGCCGCGATTCGAGCAGCAGGTCGCCGAGTGCCGAGTGAACCGACTCATCGAGCGGCGAGACGAGCACCAGCGCCTCGAGCACCGCGATCGCGTTCTCCGTGTCGCCGGCGCTCGTCAGCCATTGCGACAGGCGCGTGAGCGCGGCCGGATTGTAGCCGCCGAGTTGCCAGTACCTGAGCAGCGTCTCGCGCGCAGCTGTCTCGTCGCCAAGCTCGCGCTGGGCGTTCGACAGGAACAGATACGGGCTGCCATCCTCGACATAGCCCGGGTGGAGCTCGATCGCTCGCTCGGCGACGGCGCTGACGTTTTCCCACTCCGCCGCCTGAGCATGCTGCTGCAGCTCCATCTGCGCGCTCGTCCACGGCTCGAGGTTGGCGAGCACGGTGCCGAGCTCGGCCTCGATATGCTCGGCGAAGCGGCGGTCGAACTCAGCGGGCGCGATACCCGTGGCGGCAACAATGGCGGCCGCCGTGTCGTCGCCTTCGCGAAAACGCTCGAGCATCGTGACCAGCGCCTCCTGCCCGAAACCGGACGCGAGGTACTGGCAAATGAGGCCGGCCTGCATATACGAAACGATGACCTGATTCTCGTAGGTCGGCCGGATGAACCCTTCGTCGAGCTCGGCGATCGGCAGAAATTTGTCCTCCGCCATGGCTTGCAGCACATGAATCGGTATATGGCGGCCAGGCAGCGGTCCCGAGCTCCACTCCTCATATACCGATACGCCCTCGCTGAACCAGCGCGGAACCAGATGATTGGTCGCCTCGAGCGTGAAGACGTGCGCGATCTCGTGCCACAGCGTCGTGCCCCAGTGAAAGTCGCCGGTCAGGCCCGGCGGCGGGCTGTTCATCGCGACCAGATAGCCGAAAGTCACGCCCAGCAGGCCGATCCCCGGCAGGCCCGCAGTCCGGACCGAAAAGTCCGCTGCCACCGGATACAGCTCGGCAATGACCGGCTCCGCTGGCTCGAAGGCATAGCGCTCGGAAAAAGTCACGATGCTGTCGTTGATGAGCTCGAGCACATACGGCGTCAGGATCTCGGTCTGATCCTGGTGCAGCCGCAGGATGACGCCCTCACCGCCGCCTCTCGGCTCCGTCTCGCTGGCGAAGAATTCGACCGTGAAATTCTCGAAGCTGTCGATGAGGCGCAGCGTGTTGACGGTCTTGTCACTGCTGTAGCCCCCCTCACCCTCATAGGCCGTGACGAGATGGCTAAACGCCTCGTCGATGCGATTCTCGCGCAGCAGATTGACCCCGAGCTCCGTATGCGCCGTGTAGAGATCGGGTTGCAGCTCGACGGCGCGCTGATAGAAATCGATGGCCTCGCGATAACGCCGCGTGATGACGAAGAAATGCGCCGGAATGGCATATGCGTTGCCGTAGCTCGGGTTGTACTCCAAAGCCCGCGCAATCCAGGGGCTCTCGAAGACGTCCCTGAGCAGGTCCACCGAGGCTCGGAGCGCATAGACCTCGAGCGGTGGATGGTCTTTGGCTTCGATCAGCTGAAGCGCGCGGTCCAGGCTCGCCTCGGCGGCTTCGAGATTGGTGACCTCGAGCTCCATTCTGGCCAGCAGCAGATGGGCGCCGATCGCCTCGTCATCGAGATCGAGGACCTCGTCCACCCACTCCCTCGCCCGCCCCTCGAAGCGGCCGGCGGCAACCTCTGCCAGCGCCAGGATGCCCGGCACATACGACGGATCGAGCGCGAGTGCCTCGCGATACAGCGGCAGCACCTGGGATTCGGTATCGGCGAAGGTCGCCTGGAACAGCTTGCCCCAGCGAACCCGAAGCCGGGGGTCGTCGGGGTAGGTGTCGAAGGCCTCCTGGAAATACTCATTTGCCGTGACGACGTTGCCGAGCGCCCAGGATGCCTCGGCCCTGATTCGCGGATCCGGGTCGGCTCCGAGCAGCGCCGCGAAGCAGCGGGCCGACTCGGCGCGCTGACCCCGAAACAGGCTCTCATCACAGGCGCGCAATGCCTCGGGACGGTCGTCGGCGTAGTCGATGTCGTAGGCGCGCGCCGCGGGCGCCGCGAGGACGGCAAGCAGCGCCGCTACGAGGCAGAAAAAGGCGCGTTGCATCACCGGTGCGCTACTCGGCGGTTGCCTCGTCGATCTGCTCCTGAACCAGCGCAAGCTCGACGAGCAGCGCCTGCAGCTGCGGCAGGTAATCGTCGCCCAGCTCCTCGCGCCGTGTCCGAAGCGCCGCGACCTGCTCCTCGAGTCCGGCGAGGCGGGCGTTGAGCGCGTCGACCTCGGGCGTCAGCGCCACCCGCGCCGTCAACCGCGAGACCTCGAACGCGCCGGCTGCCTCGCCCCGCAGCTGCGGATGCTCGGTTGCCAGCGTGCCCTCCGTCTCGAAGCTGTCCGCCACCAGACGCGCCGTATAGTCGAACGCCTCCCGGGCTGAAATCGAACCGTTCTTGTTCATGTCGGCGTCTTCGGCCGACAACGCCGTCGCCCAATGCTCGGCGAAGCGGGTTGCGTTGCGCTCGGCCCCGCTGCGTGTCGCCGTGATGACCGCGCGGCCTTCCGCCGCCGCCCACTCCTCGAGCACCGAACCGCTCGCGCTCGTCATATTGACGAGGAGCTGGCTCTGGGCCGGCACCGCCGCGAGCAGCTCGCTGAGCTCGGCGCCGTCGATATCCTCACCCTCGAGATTGAACTTGTAGGCCGTCCCGTCGTAGCTGCCATGGCCGATGAGAAACACCGCCAGCCGATCGGCCGCGCTCGCGGCAGTCGCAAGCTCAGCCAGCGCTTCGCGCAGCGCATCACGGGTCGCGTTATCGCCGACGAGAACCCTGACCCGCTCGGCCGAGCCCAGCGTGCGCTCGGCCGCGACCGCCATGTCTGCCGCGTCACCCGCGAAGCGTTCCACGTAACCCGGGTTGCCGCCGAGCCCGCCGACGATGAGATAGAAGAGCTCCGCCCTGGCGGGACCCGCCTGCAGCGCCAGTGCGGTTGCCGCGAGAATTGCACAGCGCTTCACAGTCGCCCCCAGACCAGGCGCAGCAGCCATTCGCCGGCTTTGAGGCCGAGCAGCATCAGAAACAGGATGGGCATATTCCAGAGCTCGAGCAGCCGTCGCTCGACGATGCCGGCATCCGAGAACTGAACCGCCTCGGGAATTTCGTCGGCGTTGGTCAGCGAGAAATATCGGCCCCCGGTTGCCTCGGCGAGCCGCTCGAGCAGCACGCGGTTCTGCTGCACCTGAAAATGCTCCGCCATGCCGTCTTCGCGACGCACGGCCACACGTGACCGGCCGAGTATCTCTCCGTCGAGACCGGCCTCGGCCTCGAATCGGTAAATGCCGGCGGCATCGGCGTCGAGCGTCAGCTCGTAGCGTCCGGGCACGCCGGGGACAGCGTCCATCAGCAGGTTACGGGTCGGGGCGCCGGGGGCATCGACCGCGAGCTCGACCGTCGCCGTGGTCGCCGGCTGGTATTCGCTGTCGCGGACGTCGGCACGCAGCGTGACCTCGACCTGATCGCCGTAATAGACACGCTCCGTCGTCAGCGTCACGGGCTCGGGCGGCGATGTGGTCAGCGCCTGCAACAACTGGCGCCAGAAGGTCTCGTGCTTCATGTCCTCGTGCGGCAGGCTCATTTGCCAGCCCCAGGTGCTGCCTGCCAGCACATAGGCCGAGCCCTGACCGAAGCGGTGCCGCACGAGCAACGGCCGCACCTCGCCGTCGAGGCTGGCCTCGAGCAGCACCTCGGCACCGGGCTTGAGGTCGTCCTCTTCGATGAGCTGAAGGTCCTTGAGCAACGGCAGCTCGTCCCAGATGACGCGGTTGGCTGCGTCATCGGCATCGAAACGGGTGATCAGGGACTGCTCGCCGTCCGGCAGCATGGCCCTGGCCGGCAGCCGGATGAAGCTCGGCTCGCCGACATCCGCCGGCAGATTGACCGGCAGGACGTCATTGACCACGGTGGCGCCCCAGCCGCCGTCCGCCAGCCCGCGGCGCGCCCCGAGCATCAGCAGCGTGCCGCCGCGGCGGCTGACGAAATCGTAGATCATCTGCCGCTGCTCTTCGCTCAACGCCGCAGCCTCCAGGCTGCCGATGATCAGCGCGTCGTAGGAAAAGAGCTCGGATTCGTCGGCCGGAAAGCCATCGGCCAGCTCGTCACCGGAACTGACACCCTGACGATAGAACTTGTTGGGCGTGGTCCGGAGCAGCGTCACGAACCGGATCGGCACGTCCTCGTCAACGATGGCGCGGCGGACGTACTTGTACTCCCAGCGCGGCTCGCCCTCGATATAAAGAACGCTGCGGCGCCGCTCCGGCACCTCCATTGGCCGTTGCTGCACATTGTTAAATATGTTGGTTTCGCCCGCGACGGCGTCGATCGCAAACCTCAGGTCGCGAATCCCCGCGTCACCAACCTCGATGTCGATGAGCCGGGTCGTCACGCCCGCCTGGTCCGGCAGCTGGATCGACTCGGTAACCAGAATCGCGTCGCCGTCATAGACCTTGAGCTGCGCGATACCCGCCCGGCCATGGCGGATGCTGACCTGAGCGCCGACTGTCGATCCCGGCGTGCTGCGCGAGCTGATGACGACGTTCTCGAGCTCGATATCCTCTTCGAGCACCTCGCGCCCGACGCCGAGCGTATGGACCGGGACGCCGAAGCCCGCGATTTCGGCGATGCGGGCCGGGTCGAGGCGACCGGAGTTATCGGCCCCGTCGCTGACGAGGACGACGGCCGCCAACGCGCCCGCGCTCGAGCCACGCAGCACGGACAGCAGCGCTTCGCCGATATCCGTCTGGTCGCCGGGCGCCGGCACTTCCTGCAGCGACGGCAGGCTGACGAGCTCGCCCGAGAAACCGAGCAGCTCGACCTGGAACTCTGTTTCCAGATCGGGCAGCGGGCCGCCCTCGAGCGCCGCAACGGCCTGCTGCAGACGCGACTGCTCGTTCTCGCCATAGCCCATGCTCGCCGACGTGTCGACGAGCACGGCGATGGAATTGTCCTGCGGGCGCAGTGTCTGAGTCAGCAGCGAAGGCCGCCAGAGCATGGTGAGCAGGACCGCGACGACGCCGAGCTGGAAAAGACCGATGACCGCGAGCCTGAACCAGCCGAAATCGGCCCGGTTGCGGACCAGGTTGATGCCGATCGCGACCACAGCCGCAACGATCAGCAGCCCGAGCAGCCAGAGCGGCCAGGCACTTGCGAAAAGCAGTTCCCCGCGCTCAAAGGTGGCGCGCGAATACTTGAACAGAAACTCGAACAACGGGCCCTACTCAAGGAAATATTATCGATGGTATCACTAAGACAATGCGGACCGGATTAGTTCGGCGATAATGACTGAATGCGCATCCTGACCCGGAATCGACGGACGAAGTCCTTGCATGACCGGGGTGGACAGCGGAAGATTTCCGATTCGGCCCGAATGACCGGCGCCAAGGGAGCGACCCGGAAGATATGCGACCAAACCTCATGATTCGAGCAGCAGCACTCGCCGCAGTCGGCGCGGTTTCGGTGCTGGCGCTGGTCGCGCACGGCCAGAGCTACGAGGCGCAGCGTCTGCTGCCCGAGCACGAGTTCGATTTCGCCCGGCTGGTCTATGCCGGCGGCGGATTTCGCTATCGCGGCACCTGGGACGTCGACTACCCGGAAGCCGAGTTCTTCTTTCACAAGGGCGTCAGCCGACTGTCGCGCGTCGACATGGGGGAAACGGGGCGGACGGCCTATACCGGCGAGACGGGAGTTCTTATCGAGCTCGACGACGACTCCCTGTTCAATTATCCGTGGCTCTATGCGGTCGAAGTCGGACACTGGCAGCTCAGTGACTATGATGCCGAAAGGCTGCGCGAGTATCTGCTGCGCGGCGGCTTCCTGATGGTCGACGATTTCCACGGGTCGCAGGAGTGGATCGTGTTCACCGATTCCATGAACCGCGTGTTTCCGGACCGCCCGATCGTCGACATCGAGGACAACCACGAAATTCTGCACGTCGTTTACGACGTCGACGAGCGCATCCAGATACCGGGCATCTCGCCCATCATGGGCGGCAGGACCTACGAGCAGGACGGAATCGAGCCGCACTGGCGCGGCATCTACGACGACGACGGCCGCCTGATGGTCATCATCAACCACAACATGGACCTCGGCGACGCCTGGGAGCATGCCGATGACATCCGCTACCCGCAGGAGATGACGACGCTCGCGCTGCACTTCGCAGTCAATTACGTGATCTATGCCATGACTCACTAGGATCCGGACTTCGCTATGAGCACTGCACCAGAAACCGCATTCGCCGAGGCATCCGTTGCCGAGGCCTTCCTCAGGAGCCTGCGGGCCCACGGCATCGAGACGGTCTTCGCCAACGCCGGAACCGACTTCGCCCCCATCATCGAGGCCCTGACGCGGCTCGAGGGAGAGCCTGGTGCGATCCCGACGATCGTGACCGTGCCGCACGAGAATCTCGCCGTTGCCATGGCGCACGGGCACTACCTCGCCACAGGCAAACCGGCGGCCGTCATGGTTCACGTGACCGTCGGCACCGGCAACACGGTCTGCGCGCTGATGAATGCGTATCGCGACCGCATCCCGCTGCTGTTGATGGCGGGCCGCACGCCGCATACCGAATATGGACATATTGCATCGCGCAACTTTCCGATTCACTGGGGCCAGGAAAACTTCGACCAGTCCGGGATCGTGCGTGAATACACCAAATGGGACTACGAGCTGCGGGCCGGACAGCATCCGCACGACATCCTGGCGCGGGCGCTCGAGGTCGCGCTGGCGGAACCCCGCGGCCCCGTCTATCTGACCTTGCCTCGCGAGGTGCTGGCCGACCCGTGCCACGTGGCCAGTCGGGTGCCCGCCGCGATCCGCATGGCGCCGCCAGGACCGGATCAGGCTGCCGTGCAGGATGCCGCCGAGCGCATCGCCGGCGCACGCATGCCGGTCATCGTGACCTCGCACCTGGGACGCGACCGGGCCGCCGTACCCGTGCTGGCCGGGCTTGCCGAGACGTTCAGCATTCCGGTCGTGCAGGCAGGCGCCTCTGCCGTCAACCTTCCCGCGAGTCATCCGATGAATACGGGCCAGGCCGGGGGCGTGCTGCTCGAGGAAGCCGACTGCATCATCGTCGTGGAAAGCGAGGTTCCGTGGTTCCCGATCCGGTTCACGCCGAAGCCCGGAACGACGGTCATTCATCTCGGCATCGACCCGCTGTTCGTCCGCTACCCGATTCGTTCTTTTCCGAGCGACCTCGCGATCACGGGCGACCCGAAACTGACGCTGACCGCCCTGACGACCGCCCTGAGCGAGGCGAAAATCGACGCTGGCGCACAGGACTCGCGACGGCTTCGGGTCGAGCGCTACCAGGACGAGCGCAAGCAGCGACGCGCGGCGCAGCTGCAATCAGCCAGGAACGCCAGGCCGATCAGCTACGCCTACATCGGCGAGTGCATTCGCGAGCAGATGCCTGAGGGCGGCCTCGTCGTAACCGAGCTTGGCGTCGCCGCCGACCAGCTCGGCCTCGAGGAGCCCGGCAGCCTGATCGGCGTCGGCATCGGCGGCGGCCTCGGCTTCGGGCTCGGCGCGGCGCTCGGCGCCAAGCTTGCCGACCGCTCGCGCTGCGTCATCGTCACCCTCGGCGACGGCAGCTACATGTTCGGCAACCCGACGCCCTACCATTTCGTGGCGCAAGCCGCCAACCTGCCGGTGCTTACGATCATCTGCAACAACCGTCGCTGGCACGCCGTCGACGCGTCGACGCGAATCGTCTATCCCGATGGCGCAGCGGCGCACTCGCAGCAGATGCCGCTCGTCGAGCTCGAGCCGTCACCGGAGTTCACACTGGTTGCGCAGGCGTCCGGCGCTTTCACGCGCAAGGTCGAGGAACCGGGCGATTTGCCGGGCGCACTGAACGCCGCGCTCGAGGCCGTCGCGGCCGGTCGCCAGGCCCTGCTCGATGTCAGGGTCGAGCACGGCGACCGCTCTTCAGGCTAGGTCGCTTCCCGCAACTCGAGCGCGGCCGAAGCCTCGGCCAGCCGGTCTGCGGTGCCAACGTCGAACCAGAGGCCGGCATGAATCTGCCCGCGCAGAGAGCGCGACCGGATTGCATGCTCGAACACCTGGCTCAATGGCCGCCGCCCCGGCGCGAGCCCGGCGAACAGCGCCGGCGACAGCAGCGAGATGCCTGCAAAAGTGTATTTCGGCTCATCGTGGGTCAACACGGATGTCGCATCGATCCCGTAGTCGCCGCGCGGTGAGTGGGGCGGATTCGGCACCAGGACCAGGGTTCCGAGCGCGTCTCCCAGGGCGAGGTCACCGAACTCGAAATCGCTGACGACGTCTGCGTTGACGACGAGGAACGGTGAATCGCCGAGCAGCGGCAAGGCGTTGATGATGCCTCCCGCCGTCTCGAGCGGTTCGGGGCCCTCCTCGGCGTAGATGACGCGGACGCCGAAACGGCTGCCATCGCCGACTGCGGCGCGAATCATGTCGCCGCGGTAGGACAGGTTGATCACGACGTCACGAATACTGCCAGCTGCCAGTCGCCTGAGCTGCCGGCCGATCAGCATCATGCCGTTGAGCTCGAGCAGGGGCTTGGGCCGCGCAGCGGTCAGCGACCCCATTCTCGTCCCTTTCCCGGCTGCCAGAATCATTGCTCGCATGCGCCCGCAACCCATTGAAGAGACAGAATATCTGTGCCATTGTAGCGTGTTTTCGTACCGGCCGATCCCGTTGCCTACGACCAGCCTCCGCCGCACCCACGGTTTGCTTGCCACAACCGGCCTGCTCGTTGCGACCAACGCGCTGGGCCAGAGCGTCTGCCTGGCGCCGGTCGCGCCGGCGCCACCCGCTCAGCCGGCTTCGCCGCTCGGCGACCGGCTCGAAATCCGCGCCGGCGATCTGTCCGGTGACGCCGACGGTGGCGATATCCAGCTCTTCGACGGGATCGAGATCAGTTATCGCGGCGGACGCATTGCCGCCGAAAGGGCAAATATCTCGGAGGGCGAGTCACTGATCGAGGTACTCGATAACGTCTCGCTGGAGGGCGAGGGCTTCGCCGTCTTTGCCGAGCGCGCGAGCTTCGATCAGGTCACCGAAGAGACGAGTTTTCTGAGCGCCGGCCTCGATCTGACCCAGCGCCCGGCGCGCGCGACGGCCGAGCGCATCACCGTCAGCCCCGAACGCATGATCTCGCTGACTTCGCTGAGCTTCACGACCTGCCCCGAGGACGACGTCGACTGGGAGCTGCTGGCGCGAGAGCTCGAGATCGACTCCGACGCCGGCTTCGGCACGGCGCGCGGCGTCCGCCTGAAGTTCAAGGGCATACCGCTGCTCGCGGCGCCGTACTTCAGCTTTCCGGTCGACGACCGGCGCAAAAGCGGCTTCCTCGCCCCACAGATCGCCGAGCGCGACCGAACCGGGCTGGACCTGACGGTGCCCTACTATCTGAATCTCGCCCCCAACTATGATCTGCTGCTCGAGCCCAGGCTCATGGAAGAACGCGGCCCGCAATTCAGCTCGACGTTCCGCTATCTGCTGCCCACGAGCCAGGGTCAGTTGAACTTCGAGCAGCTGCCGGAAGACCGCCGCCTCGACCGGTCGCGGCACTTCGTCCACCTCGAGCACGAGTCGCAGTTCGGCAGCCGCTGGGAGCTCGAAACCTTCATCGAGGACGTTTCGGACCCGGCCTACTTCGAGGATCTCGGCGACAGCCTCGGCGATATCAGTCAGACCCATCTCGACCGCTATATCGACCTGGCCTATCACGGTCCACGCTGGTCGCTCGTCAGCAGAGTTCAGGAATACCAGACAATCGACGACCGGATCACCGAGCCGGATCGACCCTACGAGCGCAGACCGCAGTTGCTGTTCAACGGCAGCTGGGGCGACCGGGTCGTCGGCTTCGAGTCGACGGCGGAAGCCGTGGACTTCGATCGGACCGTCGGCGCGACGGGCTGGCGGTTCGACTCGACGCAAGAGCTCAGTCTCAGGTTTGCGCGCGCCGGCATGTACCTGACGCCCGCGATCGGGTTCCGACAGATGAACTATCGCATCGACGGAGCCGCGCCGGGACAGGACCGGTCGCCTTCGATCGGCGTCCCGGTCACGAGTCTGGACGCGGGCTTGCGTTTCGAGCGCGACGCCGGACGCTCGAGGTCGTGGATCCAGACCATCGAGCCGAGAGTGCTGTACGTCAATATTCCGTACGAGGACCAGTCGGATCTGCCGATCTTCGACACCATTCTCCCGGACTTCAATCTGGTTCAGCTATTTCGCAAGTATCACTTCGTCGGCGGCGATCGAATCGCAGACACCGACCAGGTCAGCGTCGGCGTGACGACCCGGCTGATCGACTCTTCCAGCGGGCGCGAGCGAGTGACCGCTACACTGGGCCAGACTCGCTATCGCGACCCGCGCCGCGTCATGCTGCCCGAAGAGTCG
>DATCZB010000008.1:0-3718 GCA_036526155.1 Gammaproteobacteria bacterium | reverse complement strand
GTTCGCTCAGCGGCGCACTGAGCCTCGCTCCAGGCTGAGCTTCGCACCAGCCTGAGCCGACGCGTCAAGGGGCGCTCCGAACAGATTTACCAGCGCTCGTCCAGCGGCTGGTCGGCGTCGGCTGCGATATTCAGCACGGCGCAGTGGTGGTAGGAAAACCCGCCTTCGCGAAAGCCCGGATGTTCCGACATGAACTGGATGACCTGCAGGAAGCAGCCTTCGCAGTCGATGTTGGGAATTTCGATCTCGGTCTCCCAGATGCCTGTCCGTCGCTCGTAGTGTTCCCATAAGCCGTCGACGAGAACGGGCGCTTCGGGCGGATCCTGAATCTCGGCGCGATCAGACCTCAGGCCGCGCTCGGTTTCCTTCATCGTTGCGACGGGATCCGGTGGCAGCCAGTTGTGGCGCCTCGCGAGCGAGATTCGATAATGACCCGGGTGGTAGATCGTCTCGTCGACGACGACCTTCAACAGGCTGCCGCCCTGGACCTCGGTGACCGCGCCCGAGCGCGTTCCGGGGTTGTCGACCGTGCCGCCGCAGGGGCCGAGCTTTTGCGGGTCGCCGCGCTCGTCTTCCTCGATCCACGATGCGGGCTCGACGAGCCTGAAATGAGCCAGCGCCGTGCCGGTCGCCAGAATGGTGGCGCCAGCCAGGATAACTGCGGAAGCTGCCGATCGCGTCATGAGCGTCTCCGAGCGACGAATGCCTGCCGCCGATGATAGCCGCTTCGACGACTGGCTTCGACTTTCGGCAGCGAAATGGCGCTTCGAGGACGAGGGTCAATAAGCGGCCGAAATCGCGATGTCCGACAGCCGCTGAAAGCGTTCGATGTTTGGCGCCGGCTGCATCACGCCGGCCGACAGATAGACGAATGTGAGGTCTCGCTCCGGGTCCACCCAGAACAGCGTGCTGCCGGAACCGTAATTGCCGAAAGTGCCGGGTGAGCTCAACGTGCCGTAGAGGCTCGGGCAGATGGAGTCGCCGCGCAAGCCGAAGCCGAGCCCGATATAGGCCGGGTAGGGCGCCCAGCCATGATTGATCGCGATGCTCTTGTAGAGCTCGTTCGGCTTGTCTCCGGTCCAGTTCCGGGTCGCGAGCTCGAGCATGGCCGGCGAGATGATGCGCTGGCCGTCGAGGGTGCCGCCGAGTCGCAGCATCTCGGCGAACCGCAGCAGGTCGGGCACGGTCGAGATCCCGCCGACCCACGGCATTTCGGCGTGCTCTTCCTTGAACGCCCCCTGCGGTCCGAGATTGCTGCGACCGAGATGCTCCTGGGGCGGGCGGCCGCGGAAGTCGGGAAAGATGTGCCTTGCAGCGAGATCCTTGCGCACACCGATCGACGTGTCGTTCATGCCGAGCGGTGTCAGCACCTCGTCCTGCAGCAGCTCGCGATAGCTGCGGCCCGCCGGGTCGCAGCGCCGGACGGCCTCGCCGAGCAGCGCGTGGTGCACGAGCGGTGAATAGTGCACGCGCTCCCCGGGCGGCTCGAGCGAGCGGATGTTGGCGCAGATGGCGGCGATGATCTCGTCGAGCCGGTCGATGTACATGCCGGGCTTCGGGATCCAGACCGGCGGCAGGCCTGACGAGTGCGTCAGCAGGTGTAAGAACGTCACCGTCTCGCGCTGACCGCCGCTGAACTCGGGGATGATCTCGCTGACTCTCGTGGTCAGAGCAAACTGCCCGAGCTCGATGGAGCGAAAGGCCAGCACGTTGGTGAACGCCTTGGTCAGCGAGAACAGCGAAAAGACCGAGTTCAGTTGCAGCGGTATCTGTTTCGCCTCGTCGCCGTGGCCGAAGGCTTCGAGACATTCCGTATTGCCACTACGGGCAATCGCGATCACCGCGCCGAAGTAGCGGTCCGCAGCGATGTCGGCTTCTATCGTTGCCTTGAGGTGAGCGAGTCGATCGGGGTCGAGGCCAGTGTTCTTCTGGGTCACGGTTGCGGTTCCCGTAGCTTGTGAGATTCGATGTGGTTGCTGCGACTCGATGCGCGCGGGGCGCGCCGCGGCGCAATGTTACTATACGGGCGCACTGCGGGTGGGTGCGCCACGCATCCAGGTCCGGCCGCAGCGAACAACAAAAGGGGGGGGCGGATGAGCACTGAACGCGCTTCAGGCCGATCGCACTGGCTCACGTACGAAAACGGCGTTCTGCTGCTGCTGGGTTTCGGTTTCGGGCTGGTTTTCTTCGATCGCAATGCGATCAATTATCTGATGCCCGCGATCCAGCCGGCGCTCAATCTGAGCAACGCGCAGATCGGCATGCTGGCCTCGGGGCTGGCACTGGCCTGGGCGCTATCTGCTTACTTCGTCAGCGCCTGGAGCGATGCGTTCCGTGCACGCAAGCCCTTCGTGCTGCTCTCGATCATCGTGTTCTCCCTGTGCTCGGCGGTGTCGGGTCTGGCCGGCTCGTTCGCGTTTCTGCTGACGGCCCGGATCATCATGGGCATCGCCGAGGGGCCGTTCCTGCCGGTTTGCCTGTCGATCATGAACTCGGAGTCGTCTCCGCATCGGCGCGGCCTGAACGCGGGCATCCTGCAGAACGTCTTCGCGGCGGCACTCGGCACCTTGCTTGCCGGCTTTGTCGTGCCGCGGCTCGCGGCCGCTTTCGACTGGCAGGTCACCTTCTTTCTGACGGGCATACCGGGTCTGATCATTGCCGCGCTGGTCTGGATCTATCTGCGCGAGCCGGCTCGCGATCCGGAACAAGACAAGAACCCCGCGCCGAGGATCGGGCTCAGCGCCCTGGCGATGCTCAGGGAGCACAACATCAGGGTTTGCTCGATCGTGTCCATCTTCATGGTCGCCTGGTTCCTCGTCGGGCTGGCATTCCTGCCGATTTATTTCACGACCGTGCGCGGCTTCACCCCCGAGCAGGCTGGTGCGCTGGTCGGCGTGACGGGCCTGTCCACGATGGTCTGCGGTTTTCTCGTGCCGGCCTGGTCCGATCGCGTCGGACGCAAGCCCGCGATGATCACGTTCTGCTTCATGGGCATCGTCACGGCGCTGGCGGCGCTCTATTTCGAGGGGCCGATGTGGATGATGGGCGTGCTGCTGTTCATCGGCTGGAGCGGCACGGGCGCGTTTCCGATTTTCATGGGTGTCGTGCCGGGCGAGACCGTGTCGCGAGCCTTGACTGCGTCGTCCATGGGTCTCGTCGTTTGCATCGGCGAACTCGTTGGCGGCGTGTCAATGCCCACCGTTGCCGGCTGGATCGCCGACTCGACCGGGAATCAGTCGGCACCGATCGTCGTCGTCGGCATTTGCGCTTTCCTCGGCGGCGTGGCCGCGCTGTTCCTCAGGGAAACGGCGCCGAGCAAAGTCGGCACCGCGTCGGCCTAGAAAAGGGGTCAGACCCCTTTTTTGGAGGACCAGAAAAAAGGGGTCTGACCCCTTTTATGTTGGCATCGGGCTGGGCGCGGCTTTGCCCAGGATCATGTCCGACGCCTTCTCTGCGATCGCGACGACGCTCGCATTGGTGTTGGCGCCAACGATCCGCGGATAGATCGAGGCGTCGGCGACACGAAGGCCGTCGAGCCCGTGGACCCTGAGCTCATGGTCGACGACGTTGTCCCCGGCGGGACCCATGCGGCAGGTCGAGCCCGGGTGGTGCACGGTGACGAGCGTGTTCTTCACGTAGTCGAGCAGCGCCTCGTCGCTGGCGACACCCGGGCCGGGTTCGCGCTCGCTCGCTGCATAGCGCCGGAAGCTCTCGTGCT
>DATCZB010000007.1:0-6393 GCA_036526155.1 Gammaproteobacteria bacterium | reverse complement strand
CCGATGACGGTAAGCTTACGGGGGCGTACATTGCCGGAACTTCAACGATTCCCTAACGTTTTGTCATGATTAGTCCTGCGACGGATTACCAATCGTTAATACAGGCGCAAGCGTGACGCCAGCGTGGACGGCGCATACTCTGAAACGGATCGGAACCGAATCCCTGCAAACAGGGAGCAAAACCAATGCGTGTGCTGATCATCGAAGATGACAAAGAGGTCTCGTCCTATATCCGTCAGGGTCTGACTCAGGCTGGCTATAACGTGGACATTGCCGACGACGGCAAGGACGGCCTGCTGATGGCGACGACCGAGAGCTACGACGCCCTGATCGTCGACCGGATGCTGCCCGGTGTCGAAGGCCTGACCCTGATCCGCACGCTGCGGGCGTCAGACAACGAGACCCCGGCACTGATCCTGAGCGCGCTCGGGGAGGTCGACGACCGCGTCAAGGGCCTGCAGGCCGGCGGCGACGACTATCTCGTGAAGCCGTTCGCCTTCAGCGAGCTGCTGGCACGTCTCGAGGCGCTGATACGAAGAGCCAGGTCTGCCGGCAGCCAGCACGAAACAATGCTGACGCTCGCCGATCTAGAGGTCGACCTGCTCAAGCGAGAGGTCCGGCGAGGCGGTCAGAAGATCGACCTGCAGCCGCGCGAATTCCAGCTGCTCGAGTTCCTGCTGCGGCATGCCGGGCAGGTCGTGACGCGCACAATGCTGCTCGAGGGCGTCTGGAATTATCATTTCGACCCGCAGACTAACGTCATCGACGTTCACATCAGCCGGCTGCGCAGCAAGATCGACAAGGGTTTCGACAAACCATTGCTGCACACGGTCCGTGGTGCCGGCTACAGGCTGAGCGCCTGACCGGCAGCCCGGTCGACCACGAAGATGCGGTTGCCGGTCATTTTCAGAACCAGCGTCTTTCAGCTGACGATTCTCTATGTCGTTCTGTTTGGCGTCTCGGTCGCAACGCTGGGCTGGTTCATCTACCGGTCCACCGTCGGCTATCTGGAGGACCAGACCGACGAGGTCATCCAGGCGGAAATCAACGGGCTCGAGGAACAGTTCAACCAGCGCGGCTTGCCGGGGCTGATTCAGATCATCGAGGAGCGCGGCGCGCAGACCAGCGACGAGCGCTTCGCCTACATGCTGATCGACGCGAGCTTTCTGGCCGTGGACGGCAGTTACCGTGAGCTGGCCGGCAATCTTCGGTTCTGGCCGGCGGGCCCGAGCGTGGTCCGCGAATGGATCGAGTTTGCCGTGCGCGGTCAGACGCCGGACAGCCCATCGGTGCCGGTCCGGGCGCTGATTCTGCCGATCGGCCAATCGAGCTACCGTATCCTCGTCGGCCGCGAGATCCGTGAGCTCGAACAGATCAACGAGCGCTTCGTCCGGGCTCTGACACTCGGGCTCGGGCTGACGATGCTGCTGGCCCTTGGCGGGGGGCTCGCTCTGGCCTATAGCGCGCAGCGTCGTGTTGCCGCCCTGAACCGAACCACTCGCCGGATTATTGCGGGCGACCTGAGCCAGAGAGTTCCGGTCGAGGGCGCTCACGACGAGCATGCCGAGCTCGCACTCAGCGTCAACGCGATGCTCGACCAGATCGAAAGCCTGATGTCCGGGCTGCGCCACGTCGGCGACAGCATCGCGCACGACCTGCGCGGACCTTTGACCCGATTGCGCACGCGACTGGAGCTGCTTTCGGAGGAAGAAGCGCCGAGCAGGGAGCAGGTTGCCGAGTGCCTCGACCAGGCCGACCGGCTACTCGCGACGTTCAACGCCCTGCTGCGGATTGCCCGTATCGAGACGGGGGCATACCGCCGTGCCTTCGAGGCGGTCGATCTCGGCGCGATCGCAACCGATGTTGCCGATCTCTACCAGGCCACGGCCGATGACAAGCTCGTCGAGCTCAGGCGACGGATCATCGACAACGCGCACGTGTTCGGCGATCGGGAGCTCCTCGCTCAGGCGCTGACGAATCTGCTCGACAACGCGCTCAAGTACACGCCCGCGGGAGGGCACATCGATATCGAGCTGCGCCGCAAACCGGACAGGCTGGACCTGATCGTTGCCGACTCAGGTCCCGGCGTGCCTGCCGAGGCCAGGGAGCGTGTGCTGCAACGCTTCGCGCGACTCGATGAATCGCGCAGCTCGCCCGGCAGCGGCCTCGGGCTGGCCCTCGTCCGCGCCGTGGCGGATCAGCACGATGCCCGCCTCACGCTGACCGATAACGCACCGGGCCTGCGCGTCACGCTCTCGCTTCCTGCAAATAGGGCCTGAGCGCCCGGCGCCAGCGCGCAAGCTTCTCGGTTCGCTTCAGCGACGCGTAGGCCGGGCTCGTTGACGGCAGCGTCACCGTCTCGAGATCCGTGCGGGTCACCGCAGGCGCCACGCGACGCCGAAAGACCTCCGCCGCCTTTTGACCGTTAAAGGCGATGACCCGAATCGTCGCGTGGCGCGAGACCAGTGCGGCGATATCGTTGATCGTCTGCGATCCCGCGACGATGCTCGAGTCCAGACTGCCGGGGCGTGCCGCCTCATAGAGCACATCCCAGACCGCGATTCCGGCGCGCTTCAGCTTTCTGAGCCGATCGGCGTAGCCGAGCTCGGGTCGGGCACCGCATAGCTCGCCCATGATCATCCAGAATGCATTCTGCGGCTGCGCGTAATACTGCTGCGCCGCAAGCGATGCCTGCCCCGGCAGGCTGCCGAGCACGAGCACGCGCGGGTCGACGCCAACGACTGGCGGAAATCCACGCGACGTCTCGAGTTTCTTCGCCTGGCCCATTTCGTGATTCAGCTGCCTGGCCGGACCGGCTGTCAAGTCAGTTATCATCCGGACAAACTACGACGACGGAGACAATCATGCCGACTCGACGCCTCTTCGGTTTCGCTGCGACCGCCGCGCTCCTGCTTGGATCGCTCGGCCCGGCCCTGGCTCAGGAGACGATTCGCCAGTGGCAGTTCGCAGCGTCTGATGACGGGCTCGCACTCGAGCTCGTCGAGGCCCCGATGCCCGTGGCCGGGCCGAACGAGGTGCTGGTTCGGATTCATGCCAACTCGCTGAATCGGCGCGATCTGCTGATGCTGAATAATCAATACGGGCCGGGCGGCAGCTCGACCGGCGGCATACCGCTCTCGGACGGCGCGGGCGAAGTAATCGCGGTCGGCCCGGGCGTGACGCGCTTTGCGGTCGGTGATCGCGTAGCCGGCATCTTTTTTGCCGACTGGATCGACGGCGAGCGCGACGCGGCCAAGCTCGCCTCGGCTCGCGGCGGCGGGCCGACCGGCATGCTGGCGGAGGTCGTCGTGTCGCACGAGGAGAGCCTGGTCGGGATTCCCGACCATCTGACCTACGAGCAAGCCGCAACCCTCCCGTGCGCCGGTGTCACCGCCTGGGTCGTGCTGTTCGAGCAGGGCAACCTGCAACCGGACGAATACGTGCTGCTCGAAGGCACAGGCGGCGTCTCGAGTCTCGGCCTCGTGTTTGCGGCAGCCGCCGGGGCCCGCCCGATCATCACGAGCTCCAGTGACGAGAAGCTCGAGCAGGCGCGAACCCTCGGGGCATTCGGGACGGTCAACTATCGCGCCAACGAGAACTGGCAAGACGAGGTTCGGGCGCTGACGGGCGGCGCCGGCGTCGATCATGTGCTCGAGGTCGGCGGGCGCGACACGCTCGAAAAAGCGCTGCAGGCCCTGGCCTACGATGCCCACATCGGTTTGATCGGCGGCCTGTCGGGCTTTGCGCCCGCGATCCCCGTCGGCACGCTGATGAATCTTGGCACGCAGGTCAGCGGCGTCTATGTCGGCTCGAGGGTCCATTTCGAGAATCTCGTCGACTTCATCGAGGAGCACGAGATCGTGCCGGCCGTCGACCGCGTCTTCAGCTTCGAGGACGCCCCCGAGGCCTTCGACTTCATGGAAAACGGCAGCTTTTTCGGCAAGATCGTCATCAGTCATTGAGCCGGGCCGACCTTCGTAAATGGGATGAGCGTTACCGCGCCGGCGCCTATGCCGAAAGGCGTCATCCCACCGCGCTGGTCGAGCGGTTTGCGAGCCAGCTGAGACCCGGCCGCGCCCTCGATGTCGCCTGCGGCGCAGGCCGGAATTCGCTGTTCCTCGCGGAGGCCGGGTTCGAAGTCGATGCGGTCGATATTTCCGAAGCGGGCCTCGAGCGATTGCGCGCCGAAGCAGACGGCGCCGGCCACAGAATCAGCACTTTCGCCGCTGATCTCGAGCACGGCATTCCCGCTACGCTGTCGCTCGCATCGGGTTACGATCTCATCGTGCTGGTGCGCTACGTTAACCTGCCGCTGGTCGAGCTGCTCGCCGACCGGTTGACCCCGAGCGGCGTCCTGATATCCGAACAGCACCTGAAGACCCGCGAAGATGTCATCGGCCCGCGGAACCCCGCTTATCGTCTCGCACCAAACGAGCTACTCGACACAGCGCGTGAATTGCGCATTCATTACTATCGTGAGGGCATCGTGACCGACCCGGACGGGCGGCGCGCTGCGTTGGCGCAACTGGTTGCATCGCATGCTGAGACTCCTCTGTTCGTCGAATAAGTCCTCGCTTGCCGTCACTGCGGCAGCGGCCGGCTGTCTGGGCGCGACGGTTGCGGCGGCTCAGGAAGAGCTCACGCTCGCGGAGCTCGAACAGCGCGGCGTCGTCATTGGCGCCGTCAATCTCCAGATCGACAACATCTTCGATACCAGCGATCCCGCCGAGAACGGGCGGATGCATCGCTGGGCCAACCGCGTGCACCGCACGACGAGGCCGAGCGTCATCGAGGACATTCTGTTGTTCGAGACCGGTGACAACCTGCTCGAGCAGGTCATCGAAGAAACCGCGAGGCTGCTTCGCGATCGGGGCTTCGTTGCCGATGCGACGGTGACAGCCAGCAACTTCAACGCCACGACCAACACGGCCGACGTCAACGTCCGGGTCCGCGACGCCTGGTCGCTGGAACCCGACCTGAAACTGAGCCGCAGCGGCGGCGAGAACGAGTTCGGGATCGGGATCGCCGAGGACAACCTGTTCGGGCTCGGCAAATCGATGACCCTGTCCTATGAGACCGATGTCGACCGGGATCAGCGCCTGTTCAGTTATCGGGACGACAACCTGTTCGGCAGCCGCAAGCAACTCGGCGTTAACATCGCCGACTTGAGCGACGGCAGGCAGTTTCGCATCACCACGGGCCGACCGTTCTTTTCGCTCGACACGCGCTGGTCAGTCACTGCAGAGACGCTCGACGATCAGCGAGTCGATCCGATCTATGACCTCGGCGAGGTCATCGACGAGTTTCGCCACGACACGCGCCTCGTCTCGATTCAGGGCGGGCGTTCCCGAGGTCTCGTCGACGGCATGACCAGACGCTGGCTCGCGGGCCTGACGTTCGAGGAGGACGAATTCCAGAACAGCTCCCGATTCGGCCCCGCCGTGTTGCTGCCCGAAAATCGCCGCCTGATCTATCCGTGGGCCGGCATCCAGCTGATCGGCGACGATTTCCGCCAGGTCAGCGAGCTCAACGACATGGGCCGCACCGAGGACATCGCGCTCGGGCTCAACCTGTTCGCCCGGCTCGGCGTCGCCTCGCCGTCACTCGATTCCGACCGGCGCGCGGTGTTGCTCGACGTGTCGGCAGAGCGCGGCTGGGAACCACGCGGACCCGGCAGTTTGCTCCTGTTTTCAGCCAGCGCGGCGTCGCGCGTCGAAAAGGATGATTTCCGGAACACGATCGTCTCGCTCAGCGCTCGCTACATGCAGCGCAACCTCGGAGACGAGCTCTTCCTCGTCAGCTTCCGCACGGTATTCGCGAACCGGCTGGACGCCGAAAATCAGTTACTGATCGGCGGCGACAACGATCTCAGGGGCTATCCGCTGCGGTATCAGAGCGGCGAACGCAGCGCGATACTCAATGTCGAGCAGCGCTTCTTTACCGACTGGTATCCGTTCCGGTTGTTTCGCGTCGGCTATGCGTTCTTTTTCGATGCCGGCAGGGTATGGAACGACGATCCGCGCAACACGCCCAATCTCGGCACACTCTATGACGTGGGTGTCGGGCTCAGGCTGACGTCGCCGCGCTCGAGCAGCCGCTCCGTCGTACACATCGAGCTGGCGTTTCCGATCGATGCGCCGGCCGACATCGACGACGTGCAGCTCGTCCTCGAGCGCAAGGCATCCTTCTAAAAGGGGTCAGACCCCTTTTCCTGGAAAATGGGGTCAGACCCCTTTTTCCACCTTTTTCCAGCCTTGTTTCACGCCAGGGGGTTGCCGTCGATGTCGATCGCGCCGGGCAGCGCTTCGATCCGCCGCATCCAGGCTCGGACGGCCGGCCAGCGCCCCGTGTCGTAACCAGAGACGTCGAGCATCGAGACCGGCCCGTAGCAGG
>DATCZB010000006.1:0-2497 GCA_036526155.1 Gammaproteobacteria bacterium | reverse complement strand
TGGGCCAGCAGGCCGAAGCCGAAGCCGCTTTGCCGTTCGTCCGGGTCGAGTCCGTCACCGAGCTCGAGACGCTGCTTCTGTCGGCGCGCAATGCCGGGCAGCCGGTCATGCTGGACTTCACGGCAGATTGGTGCGTGGCCTGCAAGGAAATGGAAGAGTACACGTTCCCCGACGCAAGCGTCGTCGCCGCGCTCGAGCCGTTTTTGCTGCTGCAGGCCGATGTCACCGAGAACAATGCGGACGATCAGGCGCTGTTGACCTACTTCGAAAGCTATGGCCCGCCGACGATCGTCTTCTTCGATCGCAGCGGAACCGAGCAGGACGCCTATCGCCGCTATGGCTACGTGCCGGCGGAGGAGTTCAGCGCGCATGTCAACGCGCTCGCGGCATTGTAGACTGCCGAGATGAACGCGAAGCACCTGACGCGGAAACCGACCCTTGTCACCGTGATCCTCAGCGCCGTCGCGCTCTGCGGGTATGCCGCTTACCGGCTGGCCGGCAGCGGGCAGGAAACCGATTCCCGGTTTGCCAACGAGCTGCCGCAGATCGTCCTGAACGACCTGGCCGGCGCGCCGACACCGCTCGCGACCTGGTCCGAAGGGCCGATGCTCGTCAATTTCTGGGCAACCTGGTGCGCGCCCTGCCTGCGTGAGATTCCTCTGCTCAAGTCGTTTCAGGAGCAGCACCCGACGATCGAGGTCGTCGGCATCGCCGTCGATCAGCTCGAGCCCGTGCTCGACTTCGCCGAGGAAATGCAATTCAACTATCCCGTCCTCGTGGGCCGCGCCGACGGCTACGAGGCCATGACCATATTCCGCAACGAAGCGCAGGTAATGCCGTTCTCGGCGTTCACCGCGCCGGGCGGCGCCGTGCTCGGGGTGCACTACGGTGAACTCCATGCCGAGCATCTCGATAACTTCGCCACGACGGTCGAATTGCTCGGCAGCGGCGAGATCGACCTCGGTGAGGCCCGGGATCGTCTCGACCTGTCTCACTAGACCGGCCGGCAACCCGAAAACTCCGCCTAAATCACGAAAGTCGCGCCTATCTGTCGCGAAAACGAGCAGAATTGCCGCTATTTTGCTAAATTTGCGTTATGGCAAATCTGCTCTTACTCAACGGACCCAACCTCGGGCTTCTCGGCACGCGTGAACCGGAGATCTACGGTTCGACGACTCTCGCGGACATCGAGCACTTGCTCTCCAAGCTCGCAACCGAGCTCGGGCACAACCTCGAGGCGTTTCAGAGCGACGCCGAGCACGCCCTGATCGAGCGCGTCCATGCCGCCCGCGGCAACGTCGATTTCATCCTGCTGAATCCCGCGGCCTTTACCCATACGAGCGTTGCTCTGCGCGACGCGCTGCTGGCCGTCGACATTCCGTTTATCGAGATCCACCTCTCCAACGTCGCCGCCCGCGAGGATTTTCGGCAGCGCTCGTTCTTCGCCGATGTCGCCGCGGGCACAATTGCCGGTTTTGGTGTCGCAAGCTATGAGCTCGCTTTGCTCGCCGCAAACCGTCTTGTCTCAGAAGGTCACTCTTAATGGATATTCGCAAGGTCAAGAAGCTAATCGAGCTGCTCGAGTCCTCCGGCATCGCCGAGATCGAGATTTCGGAGGGCGAAGAGTCGGTTCGCATCAGCCGCTATGCGCAGGCGGGACCGCCGGTTGCGCAAACCGTCGTGCAGGCCCCGACACCGGTCGAAAGCCCCAGGCCTGCCGCAGCGGCGGCCGAGGAAACTTCCGGCTCGACTTCGGGTTTTGAGGTGACCGCCCCGATGGTGGGCACCTTCTACGCCAGCGCGAGCCCCGGAGCCAAGGCCTTCGTCGAGATTGGCTCGGTCGTAAACGAAGGCGACACGCTCTGCATCATCGAAGCGATGAAGATGATGAATCAGATCGAGGCCGAAGTCAGCGGCAAGGTCGTCAGCATCCTGGCGGAAAACGGGAACCCGGTCGAGTTCGGGCAACCCCTGTTCATCATCGATCAGCGCGCCTAGATGCTCGACAAGGTAGTGATCGCAAACCGCGGCGAGATCGCGTTGCGGATCCTTCGTGCCTGCCGCGAGCTTGGCATCAAGACCGTGGCAACTCACTCGACGGCGGATTCCAACCTGCAGCATGTCCTGCTCGCCGACGAAACCGTTTGTATCGGTCCGCCGGCCTCGTCGGAAAGCTACCTGAACATGCCGGCCATCATTGCGGCTGCGGAAGTCACCGATGCGGTCGCGATCCATCCCGGCTACGGATTCCTGTCGGAGAACGCCGACTTTGCCGAGCGCGTCGAGGAGAGCGGCTTCGAGTTCATCGGCCCGCGACCCGAAACCATCCGCCTGATGGGGGACAAGGTCTCGGCGATCCGGTCTATGAAAGAGGCCGGGATTCCTTGTGTGCCGGGTTCCGACGGTCCCCTCGGCGAAGACGTGGAGACCAACGCGAAACTTGCTCGTCGCATCGGCTACCCCGTCATCATCAAGGCTTCCGGCGGGGGCGGCGGAC
>DATCZB010000005.1:0-2935 GCA_036526155.1 Gammaproteobacteria bacterium | reverse complement strand
CCTCGTAGGCCGTCGCGCCTTTGCGTGCGGTCCAGGCGCGCGCCTCGTTGGGGCCGGCCGTGTAGAACGTTTGAAGGCCGAGAAGCTCGTAGGCGGCCGAGATGACGCGATGGAGGCCCGGTTCCGAAAGCCCGAGTTCCTCCAGATACTCGTCGCGGTCCGCTGCGTCCAGCTGGGCGAGCTCGGCTTCGAGTGCAGCGCAGATCGCCACGACCGGCGCGCCTTCGGCGCTCGCATGGGTACGTACTCGCGCGAGATGGGGGTTGTCGTCCGACTCGCCTTCGCCGAGATTCGCGATATACATGACGGGCTTTGCGGTGATCAGATGAATCCCGCGCAATGCCTCGAGTTGACCTGGATCGAGGTTGATCTCCCGAACCGGCGTCCCGGCTTCGAGCGAACCTTTCAACCGCGCGAGCAGATCCCTCCAGGCGACGGCCTTCTTGTCGTTGGTCTTGGCAGCCCGAACGGCTTTCTCGTGGGCGCGCTCGACGGTCTCGAGGTCGGCCAGAAGCAGCTCGGTGTTGATGACCTCGATGTCGCTGACCGGGTCGATCGTCCCCGACACGTGGGTGATGTCGGCGCTCTGAAAGCAACGCACGAGATGTGCGATAGCGTGCGTTTCCCTGATATGCGCGAGAAACTGATTGCCGAGCCCCTCACCGGTCGACGCGCCCTTGACGAGTCCCGCGATATCGACGAACTCCACGATCGTTGGCACGACACGCTTGGGGCGGACGATGTCCGCGATCTGCTGCAGACGCGGGTCAGGAACGCTGACGATCCCGACGTTCGGGTCGATCGTGCAGAAAGGGTAGTTCTCGGCCGGGATCTCCGATGCGGTCAGCGCGTTGAAGAGCGTCGATTTGCCGACGTTGGGCAGGCCAACGATGCCGCATTTGATGCCCACAGCGCTTACGCGGAGCCCGAGTCGTTCTCGGGCTGCTTCCTGTAGGCGCGCGGTTTGACGCCGCGGCTGTGCAGCTGCGTCTTGGCCCGCTCCGGCCCCTGATCGATGAACACCTTCACGGCCTCGATAGCCGCATTGATCGCGTCGATGATCTCGTCTTCGTCTTCGGCCGACGCCGGCCGCAGCACGTAGTTCACGACGTCGTCTCGCCGGCCCTGCCCGGGGTGCCCGATGCCGAGCCGCAGGCGCCAAAACTCGCTGCCGAGGCATCGCACGACGTCGCGCATGCCGTTGTGGCCGCCGTGTCCGCCATCGAACCTGAGCTGCGCGCGGCCGGGCTCGAGATCGAGCTCGTCGTAGGCCACGAGAATGTTCTCGCTCGGGATCTTGTAAAACGTCGCCATCGCGAGGATCGATCGGCCGCTGGCATTCATATAAGTGAGCGGTTTCAACAGCCTGATACGATGATTGCCGATAGTGACTTCGCCCGCGTCGCCGTGGAATTTGCTCTCGGAGCGAAACGACCCGCCGTGGGCCTGGGCCAGAATATCGACGAACCAGAAGCCTGCGTTGTGGCGAGTCCGTTGATGCTCGGGCCCGGGATTGCCGAGGCCGACGATGAGTTCGAGATCCTGTCCCATTGCGCGATCCTAGCATTCACGAAGGCACGAAAAGGCCGCCCGA
This sequence comes from Gammaproteobacteria bacterium, assembly GCA_036526155.1. Classification (GTDB taxonomy): domain Bacteria; phylum Pseudomonadota; class Gammaproteobacteria; order Steroidobacterales; family Rariloculaceae; genus DATCZB01. The sequence goes on along the minus strand of DATCZB010000005.1, from coordinate 1,341 downwards.
AGGCGGCCTCGTCGAGCCCGGCCGCGGCCGAGTCTAGTCCGAAGACTCCCCGCTCTCGTCTTCGCCCGGTGTCGCCGCCTCGCCTTCGGCGGGCGCTTCGCCCTCGGCGAGCTCCACGCCTTCCTCGAGCTCTTCGCCTTCGGCTTCGAGGAGCACGTCCTCTTCCTCTCGCCGCGGCGGGTTGATGGATACCACCGCCGGGTCCTGGTCGTGCGCGAGCGCGGTTAACTCGACGCCTTCCGGAAGCTTGATATCGGAGAGGTGCAGAAGCTGATTCAGCTCGAGCGCGGAGACGTCGATCTCGAGATACTCGGGAAGATTGCGCGGCAGGCAGGACACCTCGACGTCGGTCATGAGATGCGAGATCTCACCGCCCTGGTCCTTCACGCCCACGGCGGCCTCTTCGCCGAGGAAGTGAATCGGCACGTTGAGCGTGATCTCCTCGTCTTCGAGGATGCGCTGAAAGTCGAGATGCAGCACCTGGCGCTTTGCCGGGTGCCGCTGGACGTCCTTGACGATGACGGCTTGTGACTCGCCGTTGAGCTTCAGCGTCAGAATGCTCGTGTAGAAGGCCTCGTGCTCCATCTGCAGCTGCAGACGGTCCTTCTCCAGCATGATCGGTTGTGGATCCTTGCCGCCGCCATAGAGGATGGCAGGGACCTTGCCGCCCCGCCGCAGGCGGCGGCTCTCGCTCGTCCCGTGCTTGTCTCTGGGCTCTACGTCCAGCTCGAAGCCAGTACTCATTGTTCTATCCTCCTCGAGGGCGCGGGATAATACCAGGGGTCGCTAGTCCACGTACAGGGAGCTGACCGACTCCGCGTCGCTGATCCGGCGCACGGTTTCCGCGAGAAGCTCGGCGACGCTGAGCTGCCGAATCCTGCTGCATGCCGCCGCTGCCTCACTCAGCGGAATCGTGTCCGTAACGACGAGCTCGTCCAGTACCGACTTCTCGATCCGTTCGACCGCGGGGCCCGAAAGCACCGGGTGCGTGATGTACGCGACCACTTTGGTGGCGCCTCTATTCTTTAGCGTCTCCGCCGCGGCGCAAAGCGTGCCCGCGGTGTCGACGAGATCGTCGATCAGGACGCAGGTCTTGCCGCGGACCTCGCCGATGACGTGCATGACTTCGGTCATATTCGCCTCAGGGCGCCGCTTGTCGATGATGGCGAGATCGGCGTCGTCGAGGCGTTTGGCAAGCGCCCTTGCTCGCACCACGCCGCCCACGTCGGGTGAGACCACGACCATATCCGGGTATTTCTGCCGCCACGCATCACCGAGGAGCACCGGTGACGCATAGACGTTGTCGACCGCGATGTCGAAGAAGCCCTGGATCTGGTCTGC
>DATCZB010000004.1:0-2119 GCA_036526155.1 Gammaproteobacteria bacterium | reverse complement strand
GCCGGCCATTCGTTCAGCGCGACGTCGGGCGACGAGCCTGCGACAGAGCACGAGATCATGCTGCTCGGCTTCCGCGCGAACCGGCCGCATACGCTGACACTGACTTTGACCGACGCGAGCGGCGCGGAGATCGAAGCCGCTCAGCTGACCATGCAATCTCCCGAGTTGCCGTGGGAAACGGCGCCCGTCGATATTCGCGTGGCCGATACCGACAGAATGGAACCGGGGCTGCACCTCATTCCACTGTTTCGCTGGTTCGGCACGGTGACCGACACAACTTACGGCCAAATACTGGTCGTCGACGCCGAAGGTGAGATTGTCTGGTTGTACGAGGCACCTCACACCCTGGTCGAAGTGAAACTGCTCGAAAACGGAAATATCCTCTACATGAGAGATTTCACGATGACCGAGATCGACTGGCTCGGCAACGAAATCAACCACTGGCATCCGACTCGAACCGTGCGGAACGCGGCGGACGGCAGCCTCGGCGTCGACGTCGACACGTTTCATCACGACGTGCTCGAGATGCCGTCCGGTAATTTGCTCGGGCTCTCCACAGAAGTCCGGGAAATCGAGAACTGGTACACGAGCGAGACCGATCCGGATGCGCCGCGCGAGACGAGAAATGTCGTCGGCGACGTGCTCTACGAAATCGAGCGTGACGGAACCGTCGTCAACGAATGGAAGTTCTTCGATCTGATCGACAACTATCGGATCGGCTATGACTCGCTGAATACGGAATTCTACGCTCAGCAATACGACGGCATCCTCGATGAGCCCGCGCCCGACTGGACGCATATGAACGGGATCGACTACGACCCCGAGACGAATACGGCGCTGATTTCATCGAACCACCTGTCGACGGTCATGCAGCTCGACCTGACCTCCGGCGAGCTCGACTGGCTGCTCGGCGACACGCGCGACTGGGGTGACGCGTGGACGGATCTGTTGCTCGAGCGCGAAGACGAAAACATGATCTGGTCGTACCATCATCATGCGCCGAAATGGACGCCGGCCGGAACGCTGTTGCTCTACGACAACGGCGCGGCGCGTGCGCGGCCGCCCGACCCGCCAGCGGGGCCATTAGAAATGTTCAGTCGCGCGGTCGAGTATGCGATCGACGAGGATACAGGCACTGTGCGCGAGGTCTGGTCCTACGGAGGCCCCGGCAGCGATATATTCGTATCGCCATTCATTTCCGAGGCCGACTGGCTGCCGCAGACCGAAAACATCCTGCTGACGAACGGCGGCTCATTCCGACTGCCTGATGGCGTGCAGCTGGATCTTTCCAACCCGGAAGCAATAGCCTCGCTGCAGGAACAGGTGCGCCTCTGGGTCGAGCTCGTCGAGGTGACGCATACGTCGCCGGCGGAACGGGTCTGGGAGCTCGCAATCGACGATCCGCGCTGGGGTTGGACTGCGTTTCGAACCGAAAGGATTCCTCGACTGAATCCGAAGGGTCAGTAGCGCGAGGTCAGCGAGCTCCGGGACCTCGGTCAGCCGGTCAAAAAAATCACTCTTCCGCGGCTTCGGCCGGCTGCGTCGTGTCGAAAGAAGACCCGGCGAAGACGCGCCGTCCGTCGGCCAGCAGGACGCTCCTGGCATTCGCGATCGTCGGGTTGGTGCGATGGCGAAAGCCCTCGACCGTTACGACCGTGCCAGGGAGCAGGGAATCCCGGCGCCAGCCCTGGCGCATCAGCCCGTTCGGCGGTCCGAGCTCGAGATCCCAGTTGACGATTTCGCCGTCGTCGCCTGGCGCGTCGATATACAGCCGCGCGTGCGGGTTGGTCCATTCGAGCAGCGTGACCGTGCCGGTCAGGGTGATCGGGCGATCGGCATCGTACTCGGCGCTGAAGGCATGATGCGCGTTGGCGGATGCCCCGGCCAGAATGCCCAGTGTCACCGAGATCAGAACTTTATTGAGATTCATCGCGCCCCCTTAGCTGCCGCCCCCGCGAAAGTATGATAGGTTCGATCCGATAGCCCGTCCATCAAGGGCTAACCCGATAATAACGCAGCTTTTTTTGGGGGGCGCATGACTGAGCGCAAGCTGGCACTGATGGCTCTGGCCGCACTCGTAATGGCATCGACGGCCGAAGCCCAGTGGCCCGATTACACG
>DATCZB010000003.1:0-2274 GCA_036526155.1 Gammaproteobacteria bacterium | reverse complement strand
ACCGACTCGGAGCCGGGACCTTCGTCGGGCGGGAGCCAGGGCGCGGCCGCCCTGAAGTCGTCCGAGGAGGCGGGCTCGACGCGAACCTTGGCGAGAGCTCCGGCGGACGGTCTACCCGTTGTCCCAGTGGCCAACTAGCATAGCCATGGCTAGCCCAACTTGAAGGGCCGAATCCTCGCGACAAGGGGTTACGGCGAGGGCTCCAATCGCGATCGGTCCTCGTGACCCCGTTAGGCTGGGTCGTCCGCCGAAATCCGATGTAGTGGAAACATTTGGGCTCGGTGGAGTGGTGTTCACCTGGCGTGCCGCGTCTGGCATGAAGACGTCATGTACCTGCGCCACACGACGCGAAGGCGCAACGGCAAGGCGCACACCTACTGGACGCTCGTCCGGTCGGTGCGCCAGGGCTCGAAGGTTCGTCAGGAGACGGTCGCTCAGCTGGGCAAGCTGGATGCCGCCGGACGGTCGAAGGCCTCGAAGCTCGCGCGGTATTTTCTCGGACCGCAAGCCGATGAGCCCGGGCTCTTCGAGGATACGCGCGAGCTCACTGCCACCCAGGTCCGCGTCGGCAAGGTGCGCGTCGAACGAGGGCGCGCGTTCGGTAGCGTTTGGCTCGCCTGGACCCTGTGGCAAGCGCTGCGACTGGACCGGTTCTGCGACAAGCACCTGCCCAAGGGCCGCGAGGAGGTCGCTTGGGCCCAGGTCGCGGCGATCCTGGTGATCGCCAGGCTCTGCGAGCCGTCCAGCGAGCTGCACATCGCAGAGGACTGGTACCGACGGACTGCGCTGGAGGATCTGCTCGGTGTCGCTGCCGCGAAGGTCTACCACACGCGACTGTACCAGGGGCTCGACCAGCTCCTGGAGCACAAGGTCGAGCTCGAGACGCACATCAAGGAACGGCTGGGCGGGCTGTTCGCACTCGAGTACGACCTGCTCCTGTACGACGTCACGTCGACGTACTTCGAGGGCGAGGCGAAAGCCAACCCGATGGCCAAGTTCGGCTATAGCCGAGACAACAGGGGCGACTGCAAGCAGGTTTGCATCGGCCTGGTCGTCACCCGTGAGGGATTCCCGCTGGGCTACGAAGTGTTCGATGGCAATCGCGTCGACGTCACGACAGTCGAGGGCATCGTCGAGAAGATCGAAGTGCAGTACGGCAAGGCCGGCCGTGTCTGGGTCATGGATCGCGGCATGTGCAGCGAGGAAAACCTCGAGTGGCTGCGGCAGGGCGAGCGCCGGTATCTGATCGGGACGCCCCGCAGCGAGATGAAGAAGTGGGCGAAGGAGCTCGAGGTCGCGGAGGGCTGGCAGCAGGTCCGCGATGAGCTGGAGGTGAAGATCTGCGCGGGTCCCGACGGCGAGGAGGTTTTCTTGCTCTGCCGTTCCGCGGACCGCCAGCGCAAGGAAGAGGCCATGCACGAGCGCTTCACCAAGCGCATCCGAGACCAGCTCGGGAGCCTGGGGCGACGCTTGAAGCGGGCTCGCAAGCCGGTCTCCAAGGGCGGAGTCGAGCGACAGATCGGCCGAATCCTCGAGCGCAACAGTCGCGCCGGCAAGAAGTTCGAAGTGTGGGTGCTCGTGGATCCACGTCGGCGATCGGGGCTGACGCTGAAGTGGATCGAACGTCGGGATTGGAAGCAGTGGGCAACGCTCACCGAGGGCACGTATATCCTGCGCTCGAACGTCGCCGACTGGACCGCGGACGAACTGTGGCGCACATACGTCCAGCTCTATCAGGCCGAGGCCGCTTTCCGGATCAACAAGAGCGACCTGTCCATCCGGCCGATCTGGCATCAGACGCCCGAGCGCGTGCAGGCCCACATCTTGGTGTGCTTCCTGGCCTTCTGTCTGTGGAAGACCCTGGAGGGCTGGCAGCAGCGTGCCGGCCTGGGCAACAGCCCGAGGACGATCCTCGAGGAGCTCGGCCGCATCCAGTGCGTCGACGTCGTGCTGCCCGTCGTGGACGGGCCCGAGCTTCGGCTGCGCTGCGTGGTCGAACCGGACAAGGCGCAGGCGGCCTTGATCGAGCGGCTCGGCCTGCGCCTGCCCAGGCGCCTGAGGGTGCCGGCGGAGGTCGAAATGTAGTGGAACTTTTCGGGTGTGAATCGGCCCTGGCGGCGTCGTCAGGGCCGATCATGTCACGTAACCCTTCAAGTTGGGCTAGTAGATGGAGAGGGTCTTGCCTGCCTCCCCCGACCGCGGACGCTACGCTCCGCCCGAGGCCGGCTCCGAAGTGCGCCGGAAGCACCCGGCGCGGCCTACTCCCAAGACGAC
>DATCZB010000002.1:0-3975 GCA_036526155.1 Gammaproteobacteria bacterium | reverse complement strand
CGACGCTCGGAGCCGGCCGGCCCGGTGTGCTGCACGGCAATTACTCGATGCTGCTGTGTGACGACGAAGGCCTGATTCAGGAAACCCATTCGGTTTCGGCCGGGCTCGACTACCCGGGAGTCGGGCCGGAGCACTCCTTGCTGAAGCAGATCGGCAGGGTCGATTACCAGTCAGCGACGGACAGCGAGGCATTGGCAGCGCTCGATGAGTGCTGCGAAGCGGAGGGCATCTTGCCGGCTCTCGAGACGGCTCATGCTCTCGCCGGCGCCAGGCGCTATGCGCAGGAACATCCGGGGCAACGCATATTGATCGGGATGTCCGGCCGCGGCGACAAGGACATGCCGATACTGGCAAAGTATCCGCGTCAGAAGGAATCGACTCATGCTGCCGCGTGACCGGATCAGCGCAGCGCTGACGCGCGAGGGGCAGCCGGCGATCATTGCTTTCCTGACGGCTGGCTATCCAGACCCGTCGACGTTCCTCGAGACGTTGCGAAAAACGCTTGCGGCGGCGGACGCCGTTGAGCTCGGTGTGCCGTTTTCCGATCCGATGGCAGATGGCGTCACGATTCAGCGTTCGAGCGAGCAGGCCATTGCCAGCGGCGTCAATCTCCACTGGATCTTCGATCAGCTCGAAGCACGGGACTTCGAGCTCGAAGCTCCGCTCATGATGATGAGCTATCTGAATCCGCTGCTTGCGTTTGGCTACGAGGCGCTCGCCGACCGGGCCGCTGCCACGGGAGTCGATGGATTTCTCGTGCCGGACCTGCCGTTCGAGGAGAGTGAACCGCTCAGATCGGCACTGGAGCCTCATGGCCTGGCGCTCGTTCAGTTCGTCACGCCGGCAACCTCGGCCGAGAGAATGGCGACGATCACCGCGAATAGCCAGGGGCTCGTTTACGCCGTCACGCGGACGGGTATCACCGGAGACAGCGTCGGGCTGCCGGACGAGCTCGCCGCGTATCTGGCGCGGGTAAAAGCGGCCTCCCCGCTTCCCGTTTGTGCCGGATTCGGTGTTCGTGAAGCTCGGCAGGTCAGGCAGATCGCCGAATACGCGGATGGCGTGATCGTCGGCTCGGCGCTCGTCGAAGCACTCGAGCGCGGCGAGTACCCCGAGGAGTTCCTCAACAAGCTGAGGGGCTGAAACAAATGAAGCGCATCGCGACAGCTGAGTCACTGGCTGAGATCGGGCATTGGCGCAACGTGCTCGAGCAGAATGGCATCGGCTGCATGGTAAAGAACGAGCAGCTCTCCGGCGCGCTCGGCGAAGTCCCGTTTCTCGAGTGCCTGCCCGAACTTTGGGTGCTCAGAGACGCTGATCTCGATCGCGCCGAGCGTCTCATCGCCGAGCTGCGGCAGGAAGCCGTGACCGGCGACAGCTGGCGCTGCTCGAAGTGCAGCGAGGAGAACGAGGCTCAGTTTGCAGCCTGCTGGAATTGCGGCAGGGCAGGGAACGCAGATTGATTCGGCTGGCCTTGCCCGGCCGTTTGCTGATTCTCGCGGGCCTCGCAGGCTTTCTGACGCTCGGCGCGGCCTATTGGTGGCCGTTCGAGCTCGTCGCACATTTTCGCGTGCAGTACGTCGCTCTGGCTTTCGTCCTGGCGATTCCCGCTTTCGTTCTGCGCCAGCGGATTCCGGCCCTGATTCTGATGGCAGCGGCGGCTGTCAACGCCTGGCCGCTGCTACCCTACCTGCCTTCGAGCATGGCAGCCGATATTGAGTCCGAGCTCAATGTGCTCAATATCAACGTCAAGTCGGACAATGCGCGACATGCGGAAATCATCGACTCGATTCTGGCCGCCGGACCGGACCTCGTGACGATTCTCGAGTTGACGCACGAGCTCGACGCAGCGTTGCTGACAATCGCCGACGACTATCCATATCGCTACACCCTGCCGGGAGTCGGCAACTTCGGCATTGGCGTACTGTCGCGATATCCGCTGATCGATCCGCGCTCATTCACGCTTCTCGATACACCGGGAATCGACAGCCTGATCGAGCTGCCCGGGCGAAGCTTGCGCTTGCTGGCAGTGCATCTCATGCCGCCCATGGGCAGCGAGCTGGCAACCGAACGCAACCGGCAACTGACCGAGCTCGCAACGCTGGCCGGCGAAATCGATGAGCCACTGCTCGTTTGCGGAGATTTCAACCTGAGCCCTTACTCGCCTTTCTTCAGCGCCTTTACCGAAGACGCCCGCCTTCTCGACACGCGCCTGGGCAAAGGTCTGGACTTCAGCTGGCCCGCGTTCATGCCGCTGCTCGGTATTCCCATCGATCACTGCCTGGTTCGCAGTCCGCTCGCAGCCGCCTCCGTCACACGCCTGGAGCCGGTCGGCTCGGACCACTATCCTGTGCAGGTCGCGATAACTTGGCTTCTACAGATATGAACGAACCGATTTCGGCCAGTGTCCTCATCATCGGCAACGAGATTCTCTCGGGCAAGACGCAGGATGCCAACCTGCAGTTTCTGGCAGGGGCATTCGCTCGTCTCGGGATCACGCTGGCCGAAGCGCGTGTCGTCCGCGACGAGCATGACGTCATCGCGGCCGTCCTCAACGAGCTGCGTGAGCGACACACTTACGTCTTCACGACAGGCGGTATTGGTCCGACTCACGACGATATAACGGCAGAGTCCGTGGCGCTGGCTTTCGGCGTTGAGCTGACGCTCAGCGAGGAGGCGGCCCGGCGCATATCGCGCGGCTCGCGCGATCTCAACCCGTCACGGCTCAAGATGGCGATGATCCCGCAAGGCGCGAGCCTGATCGATAACCCCCTGAGCCATGCGCCGGGATTCAGGATGGAGAATGTCTTCGTCCTTGCTGGCATACCGAGCATCGCGCGCGCGATGTTCGGTGCGATCGAGCACGAGCTGACCGGTGGCGACCCGATCCAGTCGCAGAGCCTCGATATTTACCGGCGCGAGGGCGATTTCGCCGCATCGCTATCGGAAATTGCCGCAAGGCACACCGAGGTCGAGATTGGCAGTTATCCGTTCTCCCGGGATGGCCGGTTCGGCGCGAGCATCGTCGTGCGCGGCACGAGCGCGCCGCATATCGAAGCCGCCCTGAACGAGATCAGAAATTCACTGGATACCGAGAACTGATTACCGCCGCACTGCAGTGATCAGCAGGGCCGCGCTCCCGCCGAGCACCGCGACCCACCCCAGAACCTCCGGATTCACATCGAGCCCGAGCCAGAGCACGCCCGCAACCAGGAAAGCCGCGCTCGCAAACATCCGTCGGCCAGATCTTGCCTGCTCGCGAAACTGCCCGCGACGAAGCGGCGTTGGCCGTTTGATCCTGCGCTCGCGCTCCCTGACAAATGAATGCAGCAGACTCGGCAGCGCGATCAGGTCCTCGCTGATCTCCGGCCAATCGTCGATAAAGCGCCTGGCGTGGGTGATGGGGCTCGTCCGTTCCGCCATCCAGTCTTCGAGGACCGGCTTGGCAGTCGTCCACAGGTCGAGATCCGGATACAGCTGACGTCCCAGGCCCTCGATGGCAAGGAGCGTCTTCTGCAGCAGGATCAGCTGCGGCTGAACCTCCATGTCGAAGCGACGCGCTGTCTCGAACAAGCGGAGCAAAACCAGGCCAAAAGAGATTTCCTTGAGCGGCTTGTCGAATATCGGCTCGCAGACGGCTCGAACCGCCGACTCGAGCTCATCGGCGCGAGTATGCGCAGGCACCCACCCGGAGTCGATATGCAGACTCGCGATCCGACGATAGTCGCGCTGAAAGAACGCGAGAAAATTGCCGGCAAGGTAGCGCTGATCCTCCGGCGTCAGCGTTCCCATGATGCCGAAATCGACGGCGACGTACTTCGGCGCGTCGGGATCGGAGACATCAACAAAGATGTTTCCCGGGTGCATGTCGGCATGGAAGAAGTTGTGCCGAAACACCTGGGTAAAGAAGATCTCTACACCGTTCCTGGCGAGCCGCTCTATATTGGTACCTGCAGCAACGAGCGCTCTCGTGTC
>DATCZB010000001.1:0-5352 GCA_036526155.1 Gammaproteobacteria bacterium | reverse complement strand
TCGATGAGCCGGTGCCCGGCAGATTCGAGCGCCTTGACGAGCGTTTCGCCCGACGTGTCGGTCGACTCATCGCGCGTATCGGACACGGTCAGAACCGCGACTCCGAGTGGCTTGAACGCTGGCGTATCCGTCACCGGCCGGCTCAGTGCCGCGGAAATCCGGGCGAGTCGTGAAACGTGGCCGGATTGACGCTGAGCTCGTGCTGCATGCGTCTGGCGTCCTCGCGACCCGCGTAATAGGCCCGAATGGAGCCCGTTTCGCGGTAGCCGAGCGATTCGTAGAACGCTCGCGCCGCGTCGTTCGTCGCGCGCAGCTCGAGCCGGACATCGAAAAGCCCGGCCGTGCGCGCGCAGGCCTCGAGCCAATCGACGAGCTGGCGGCCGAGACCGAGGCCGCGGTAACCCGTCGCAACCGCGAGCAGGCTCAGATGCGCATGGTCATCGCCGAACTGCATGATGGCGAAACCGGCCAGCCGGCGCCGGTCTCGGGCGACGACGACCGCCGTCTCCCGGTGCCGAATAGCGCCGAGGACTCGCTCCTCGGTCCACGACCACGGCAACCCGTGCTCGATGAGCATTCGGGACATGCGCGCGATTGGCCTGGCGTCGGCGGCGCGGGCCACGCTGATTCTTGCATTCATTCTTGGCGACCTCACCGTTGAGTATAGTGGCTCGATGCGTGGGACGTTAACCGTTGCGGACGATCGACTCGCGGCCATCGTTCTGGCCGCCGGAGGCTCGACCCGACTCGGCCGGCCAAAGCAGCTGCTGCGCTACCGAGGCAAGCCGTTGCTGCTCAACGCCGTCGAGCGTGCGCTTCGCGTTGCAGGGTCCGGTGTGATTGTCGTCGTCGGGGCTGAGCCGCTGCGGCTGCGAACCGTGCTGCGCCACCATTGCGGGGACCTCGTCGTCGTCAATAATCCACGCTGGCGCGAAGGGCTCGCGACCTCGCTTCGGGCCGGCATCCGCGCCGTCCCCGGAAGCGCAGCCGGCGTCCTGGTCATGGTCGTCGATCAGGCGCGGCTCGAGGCTGCCGATATTGCGCGCCTCGCCGACCGCTGGCGGCGACGCCCGAGCCGGCCGGCCGCGGCCTGGTACCAGGGCCGTGCGGGGGTGCCCGCCATTATCCCGCGACGCTGGTTCGGCTCGCTGACTTCGCTCGAAGGCGACGTCGGCGCGAGACAATTGCTGCGCCGGCTCAACGACCTGTCGCTCGTCGCCATGCCGGAGGCGGGATTCGATGTCGATACGCCGGCCGACGTGGCGGCGCTCAGGCGCTAACCGGCCGTTGGCGGCTCGCCCGACGCCTCGGTCGCGCAATTGATCCAGGTCGTCGCACCCTTGCGATAGTGCTCCTTCTTCCAGATCGGCAACCGATGCTTGATCTCGTCGATGATGTAGCGGCAGGCGTCGAATGCCGCCCCGCGATGGGCCGAGCTGACTCCGACCCAGACGGCGCAATCGCCGATCTCGAGCTTGCCCACACGATGCACGCCGTGCGCCTTCAGGATCGGGAACTTGCGGCACGCCTCGGCAATCACCGTTTCGCCTTCGGTCCTGGCAATGGCGGCATGGGTTTCGTACTCGAGCGCGTCCACCGTCTCACCTTCGTTGAGATTGCGGACCCAGCCCTCGAACGTGGCGCAGGCGCCGGCATCGCCCGTCTCGAGCGCGCGTTTCAGCGATTCCGGGTCGATGGCCTCGGTGGTAATCGAAAAGCTGTCGGCCATGGCTTAGCCGCCGGCTACCGGCGGAAAGAACAGGATCTCGTCGCCGTTCTCGAGTGCCGACTCCCAGCTCGCGAGAGCGCCGTTGATTGCGACCTTGCAGCGGTCGCGCGCATCAGCGAAACCATGCCGGTCCGCGACCTCGCCGAAAAGCTCGGCCGCCGTCCGCGACAACGTGCTGACGGCCTCGGTTTCGCACCCGGCGCGTTCCCGGAACACGGCGAAGTAGCGCGCAGTTACCTCGATGGTCAAGACGCCTCCAGCGAATAATCCCGCTTGCCTCCGGTCTTTTCGACCAGGAGCACCTCGCGGATCCGGATTCCGTGAGTCAGCGCCTTGCACATGTCGTAAATCGTCAGCGCCGCGACCGTCGCGCCCGTCAACGCCTCCATCTCGACGCCCGTCTTGTGCGTCGCCTTGGCGCGGCATTCGATGACAACCTCGCCCGACGCGCCCCAGTCGATCTCGATATCGATACCGTCGAGCGGCAACGGGTGACAGAACGGAATCAGGTCGTGGGTCCGCTTGGCGGCCATAACCCCCGCGACGATGGCCGTGTCGAACACCGGACCCTTCTTGGTCCGGAGCTCCTGATCGCGGGCCGGGGCCGCGTCGGCCGGAAACTCGATAATCGCCCGGGCCTTTGCCGTGCGCTCGGTCACGGCCTTGTCGCCGACATCGACCATCGCGGGCCGATTGCGCGAATCAACGTGACTCAGTTTGCTCATCCGCCCATCCGGTACATTTCGACGCGATCGCTGGCCTTGATTGCCTTGCCCCGAATCTCGCTATAGCGGTCGGCCCGTCGGCGCCAGACGTTCTGCATCAGGGCCACGAGATCGGCGTCGCTGGCGCCGGCACGCAGCGGACCGCGAAGGTCGGTCCCGGCATTGGCGAACAGGCAGGTGTAGAGCGTGCCGTTGGCCGAAACGCGGGCGCGGTGGCAGTCGCCGCAGAACGGCTCGGTGACCGACGAGATGAAGCCGATCTCACCGCGACCATCCCTGAACCCGTAGCGCCTGGCGACTTCACCCCGATAGTTCTGCTCGAGCGGCTCGATCGGCCAGCGTGCATGAATCAGGTCACGCAGGGTCTCCGACGCGACGACCTGGTCGGCTTTCCAGCCGTTCAGCGTGCCGACGTCCATGAATTCGATGAAACGGACGATGACGCCGGAGCCGCGGAAAAACTCGACCAGATCGAGCACGGCATGATCGTTCTGCCCCTTGAGCACGGTGACGTTGACCTTGATCGCGTCGAACCCGGCCGCTCTGGCCGCATCGATCCCGGCGAGGGCCGTGTCGAGACTGCCCCGCTCACCGCTCATCGCGCTGAATATCTCCGGGTCGATCGAATCGACGCTGACGGTTATCCGCTTGAGCCCGGCCGCACTCAACTCGCGCGCCCGCTCGGCCAGGCGCGTGCCGTTGGTCGTCAGCGCGATGTCCTCGATGCCCTCGAGCCCAGCCAGACCGGCGATGATCTCGTCGAGATCCTTGCGCAGCAGCGGCTCACCACCCGTGATTCGTAGCTTGGCGACGCCGAGGCGCTGAAACAGCCCGGCGACGCGACGGATCTCACCGGGCGTCAGCCACTCCGTGCGGCGCAGAAACTGATGTCCTTCCCCATAGATCTCCGCTGGCATGCAGTAAGGACAGCGGAAATTGCAGCGATCGATGACAGAGATTCGCAGATCGCGCAGGCCGCGCCCGCGCGTGTCCTGCACGGTGCTCCTGGCCGTGATGCGCCTGACTGAAGCGTCTCCCTGACTCATATGGGCATTGTACGGTCTTTCACGGTTCGGCGAACGCATGGCACAATTACGCGGGCTAAGGAGCAGAAAATGAATAAGAATCCAGTCGAGCCACTCGGCGTACCGCACAGTCACTACCAATTCGGGAGCGAATTCGAGCAGCAGGCCCGCCGCAAGGAGCCCGGCCCGTTCGACCGCTGGCTGATCAGGCAGCTAAGGCTGCGACTCGGCGAATCGCGCGTCGCCCTCGCGCTCTGGGACGAGCCCGACTCGAAAGAAGCCGAAGCAACCGTCCGCTTCCTCGACCGCGGCGCGCTGATGCGCACGCTGACGAATCCGGCGCTGCATTTTGGCGACATGTACAGCGCCGGGAGAATTTCCGTGCAGGGCGACGTTCTGACGGTGCTCGGCGCAGCGTACACCTATCTGGAGCGCAACCCACCCGGCAACAAGATCCTGTCGAGCGCCAGGATCATCGCGCCGGACCTGTCCGAATCGAAGCGCAATATTCACCATCACTACGATCTCGGGAACGACTTCTACAAGCTGTGGCTGGACCGCGACTGGATGCAGTACACCTGCGCCTATTACCCGGAGCCCGGCATGACGATCGAGCAGGCGGAAGCCGCCAAGATGCACCATGTCGCGCGCAAACTGCGTCTCAAGGCCGGGGAAAGCGTCGTCGAGGCCGGTGGCGGCTGGGGCGGGCTGGCTCTGTTCATGGCCAAGCACTACGGCGTCAAGGTCCGCAGCTTCAATATCTCGGAGGAACAGATCAAGTACGCACGCGAGTGGGCCGAGCGCGAATCGCTGACGCATCTCGTGGAGTTCATCGAGGACGACTTCCGCAACATCAGCGGAACCTACGACGCCTTCGTCTCGGTCGGCATGCTGGAGCACGTCGGGCCCGGTAATTACGAGGGCATGGGCAAGCTCATGAGTCGCGTGCTGACTCACGAGGGCCGCGGGCTCGTGCACACGATCGGGCGCGACCGGCCGGGACAGCTCAATGAATGGATCGACAAGCGCATCTTCCCCGGCGCACATCCGCCGACGCTGCGCGAAATGATGGATTTGTTCGAGTCGTCGCAACTCTCCGTGCTCGATGTCGAGAACATTCGGCTGCATTACGCCGAGACCCTCAAAGCCTGGCTCGCGCGCTATGAGGAAAACGTCGATACGGTGCGCCAGATGTTCGATGAGCCGTTCGTCCGCGCATGGCGACTCTACCTCGCCGGCTCGGTCATGGGGTTCGTGCACGGGACACTGCAGCTCTTCCAGGTCGTGTTCGCGCGCTCGGCAATGAACAAGCTGCCATGGTCGCGCGAGCACATCTACATCGACAAACGGTAGGCGCGCGACGCTAACGCCCGGGCGTCACTGCCGGAGCACGCACTTCTGGTAGAGGTCGCGGAACCTGCGATCGGGATCGTACTTGCGTTTCAGGCGGAAATACTCGTCGCCGTCATAGAGCTGCCAGAAGTCCTCCTCTTCGTAGTAGGAGTCCGAATACAGCGACTTCACACCGCCGAGCTCGCGCACCTTGTCCTCGATGAGCCGATTGAAATGCCCGTCGGGCAGTTTCCCGGGATTGGGAACGACGTCCCAGAAGCCGAAGTTGACGTAAAGGCCCGGGCCCGAGAGCGGATAGAGGGGAAACCTGCGCGACGAGTCGTGCCCCCCGATCGGGCAGATCCAGATCGGGCGAATCGGAATTTCCTCGAGGAAGAACCGCAGGAACTCAGCCGAGTTTTCCAACGGAATATCGACGTCCTGAATAACGCTCTCGGTCTTGCGCCCGAGGACCCTGTTGAGCCCCGCGACCAGGCCCACTCGGGTATTCCATCGCATCACCTTCTGATAGGTGATCGAA